>CAKZGI010000206.1 GCA_936914905.1 uncultured Trichormus sp.
TTATTGGAGTATTTCTATTCAAAAATTATTTAAACAGAATAAAATCTTTTTTAATCTGTAATTATTAACATTAGACAATCTCCTTAGTCTATACTTCTACTATAGGTAGATATTTTTCTATATCAAAAGAATCACCTGTGTTTTTTAATTAAAATTCCTAAAATATTGGCTATTCGATTCGGTCAGTAAGTAAATAAGAGAAAGGCGTAATAATGGATAACTGAGTATTCATGGATTCTGATAGTTCATTGTATTTAAACTGACAATTAATTTTTCCAGTAAATCTTTCGTTTGAGGGAGTTGACTGTTAGTAATTGCTATTAACGTGCTTATTAATAACACTATTAGCTAACAGTGATTTACTTATGTTTAATTTTCTTAAAGAAGTTGGTAATTATGCCAAACAAAGTTTCCTAGCAGGTCGATATATAGGACAAGGGCTGTCCGTGACTTTCGACCACATGCACCGCTGTCCCATTACTGTACAGTATCCTTACGAAAAACTCATCCCCTCTGAACGGTTTCGCGGGCGGATTCATTTTGAGTTTGATAAATGTATCTCTTGTGAAGTTTGTGTACGAGTGTGCCCAATTAATCTGCCCGTAGTAGATTGGGAATTTGACAAAGCTACCAAAAAGAAAAAGCTCAATCATTACAGCATTGACTTCGGAGTTTGCATTTTCTGCGGTAATTGTGTGGAATTTTGCCCAACAAACTGTCTTTCATTTACTGAAGAATATGAACTGAGTGTTTATGATCGCCATGAGTTGAACTTAGATAATGTAGCGATGGGAAGATTACCTTACAAAGTTACCGAAGATGCAATGGTGACACCCCTACGGGAATTAGTGTACTTACCAAAAGGAATTTTAAATCCCCACGGTGTGCCTGATGATGCTCACCGAGCAGGTATGTTACCGTCTGAAATTTTAGAACAAGCTGTAAACGATGTTAATGAGACAAATTCTTGGAACAACAACAGCTAATTGTAGTCAAAATTACGACATCGATAGAAATACAAGAAAATGCTCATATTCATACCTACTCTCAAGAAACGATAGTCAGAAATTGGCGAGAATACTTTAGTTTTAACACCGATTAAAAAGTAATTGGCATTAAATACTTAGTTACAAGTTTTGTTTTTTATCTGTTTGGTGGTGTATTAGCAACTGTAATTCACGGTGAATTAGCAACACCAGAAACAGATTTGGTTAGCCCTGAAGTTTATAACGGGTTATTTACCCTGCACGGTACTATCATGATCTTTATGTGGATCATCCCAGCCGCGACGGCGGGGTTTGGTAACTTTTTAGTGCCGCTATTAATTGGGGCAAAAGACATCGCGTTCCCCAGATTAAATCCGATCACTTTTTGGCTTTTACCCCCAGCAGGTGTCTTACTCATCGCTAGTTTTTTTCTTGATTCACCCCAAGCAGGTTGGACATCTTACCCTCCTTTGAGTGAGGTAATGGTGAAAACTGGTCAAGCAATGTGGATTTTCAGCTTGATATTGCTGGGAACTTCCTCAAGTATGGCGGGGTTAAATTTCTTTGTGACTATCCTGAAGATGCGAACGCCAGGGATGGGTTTTCATCAAATGCCGCTATTTTGCTGGGCAATGTTAGGAACTTCTAAGTTAACCCTGTTAGCAACCCCGGTACTGGCGGGGGCGTTAATTTTATTAGCTTTTGACCTTTTGGCGGGTACTACCTTCTACAACCCTACAGGTGGCGGTGATCCTGTAGTGTATCAACATATGTTTTGGTATTATTCCCACCCGGCTGTATATATTATGATTTTGCCGGTGCAGGGGATTATTTCGGAGATTTTGCCAGTTCACGCCCCCAAGCCAATTTTTGGCTATTTAGCGGTGGCTTATTCGAGTATAGCGATCGCTTTTCTATCAATGCTCGTTTGGGTGCACCATTTATTTACCAGTGGTACAGCAGGCTGGTTACGGATGTTTTTCATGATTACCACCATGATTATTGCCGTACCGACAGGGATTAACGTCTTTAGCTGGTTAGCAACTCTCTGGCGCGGCAAACTTCACTTCCGTAGTGCCATGCTGTTTGCTATGGGCCTGATTTCCTTGTTTGTCATCGGCGGAATTAGTGGTGTCATGACTGCGGCTGTTCCCTTCGATATTCACGTTCATGACAGTTATTTCATCGTTGCCCATATCCACTACGTTTTATTTGGGGGTAGCGTCTTCGGTTTATATGCGGGCATTTACCATTGGTTTCCGAAAATGACGGCGCGAATGCTAGACGAAACCTGGGGTAAAGTTCACTTTCTCCTGACTTACATTGGCTTAAATCTGGCATTTCTGCCAATGCACCAGTTAGGTATCCAAGGGATGAGGAGATGCATAGCTGTTTATGACCCCAAATTTGCCGACCTGAATCTTTTGTGTTCTATCGGTGCAGTCTTGTTAGCTATTTCTACCCTGCCTTTCTTAATTAATGTTTACCATAGTTGGCTATACGGCGAAAAAGCACCTGATAACCCTTGGCAAGCTTTGACTTTGGAATGGATGACCACCTCACCACCGCCACCACACAATTTTGAAACCATACCAGTTTTAGCTACAGCCCCTTACGATTACGGCGTGGGCAGATACAAAACGAATATTGATGTACCTCTGTCAGATCCCAATCTCATGTTATCTGCCGGACGTAACTCTGTTTTACGTGCCGAACCTGATTCATCTCCAACAGTTCAACCAGATGAACATAATGAGGATGGTCAAAACCTTGAAGAATCCGCATTTACATCACAGCAATAAACACCTGCACAGAAAAGTTAAGTATATGAATCTACCACTTACTAACTTCATAGCTATTTTTGGCATTACCTCTGCTGTTGTTTAATTTGCGCCTACACCTTTTTCTGCCAGTAACCAATTTCAAGCACCATCTTATAAAGAAATCTGGCAAGCAAATAGAGAAATTACTCAAACACTAGCTAACCAAACGCCTGATACTACCCCAAGGGAAGAAGACTACAAACCAGAGTCAGTAAAGTTGATAGATTGTATGTCACCGAAGCGGCTCAGGGAGACATGACAGAAGTACAAATGGCCAAATTAGCATTGCAGAGGTCGAAAAGCAATGAAATTAGACAGTATACCCAGCAAATGATTCAGGAAAATACGCCTGTCAACCAGCAACTAATGCAATTAGCTAACCGCAAAGGAATTAGTCTCCCAACCACTATAGGGCCAAAATATCAGGCGGCGATTGCCTCCGGCACTGCGTTCCGCGCAATCGCCAGACTATCACAATTTTCTGGCAGAGATTTTGATCAAGCATATAAAGAAGAAGCAGGTATTAACTTACATATAGAATATTTAGTTGTGCAACGCCGACAATCACAACTAGGTCAAGACCCTGAATGAACTACCGGCACTTGCTACGAGAAATATACCCATTGCCCAGAGACATTTGGAATTAGGACAACGCCTGTTAACTCAGCCCACTCCGCGTTAAAAAACGGTGATTTATGTCTAGAATCGAAACCAGAACCGAACCCATGACAATTAATATGGGGCCTCATCACCCTTGGATGCACGGTGTTTTAAGGTTGATTGTCACCTTAGATAGAGAAGATGTGATTGACTATGAACCTGTGATTGGCTATCTGCACAGAGGTATGGAAAAGATAGCCGAAAACCGCACGATCCAAATGTATGTGCCTTACGTCAGCCGTTGGGACTATGCCGAAGGAATGTTTAATGAAGCTGTGACAGTCAATGCTGTGGAACAGTTAGCGGGTGTCCCCATTCCTAAACGTGCCAGCTACATCCGCGTTATTATGCTGGAGTTGAATCGCATTGCCAACCACCTACTATGGTTTGGGCCATTTACCGCAGATTTAGGCGCGCAGACTCCCTTTTTCTATATTTTTCGGGAAAGGGAGATGATTTATGACCTGTGGGAAGCTGCTTCTGGCTACCGCATGGTAAATAACAACTATTTTCGTGTAGGATGTGTGGCAGTCGATTTACCCTATGCTTGGGTGCAGAAGTGCCAAGAATTTTGCGACTATATGCCGTCTAAAATAGATGAATATGAGTGTTTGATTACTAACAATCCCATCTTTCGCCGTCGCATTGAGGGAGTAGGTATCATTGACCGAAATGAAGCGATTAGTTGGGGTCTTTCTGGCCCTATGCTGCGTGGTCCTGGCATAAACTGGGACTTCCGGAAAGTTGACCACTACGAATGCTACGACGATTTTGATTGGGATGTTTGCTGGGAAACAGGCGGTGATATTCTAGCGCGTTACTTCCTGCGGATGTGAGAAATGGGGGAATCAGTCAAAATTCTCCAGCAAGCACTCAAAGCACTTCCTCGTGGCCCTTACGAAAATCTCGAAGCCAAACGTATGGCAACAGGAAAGAAATCAGAGTAGGATGGATTTGATTATCAATACATTGGTAAGAAGATTGCCCCAACCTTCAAAATCCCGCAAGGTGAACACTATGCCCGTGTCGAAACTGGTAAAGGTGAGTTGGGAATTTATCTTATTGGAGATGAGAATGTCTTTCCCTGGCGTTGGAAAATTCGTCCTGCAGATTTCGTGAATTTGCAAGTTCTACCCCACCTACTCATAGGTGTGAAAGTTGCTGATATTATGGCAATTTTACGTAGCATCGACATTATTATGGGTTCTGTTGACCGCTAAATAGGAGGACTAAGAACAATTAGGGGCAGGTGAGCCTGTGGCTTGCCTTAGGAGAAACATTTCTTGGTGGAGGTCATTATATTCCAATATATAATATCTTTTATGTTCATAAACAGCTGGTAATTTCCACCAAGGAACATGAGGATATTCATGATGCTCTTGATGATAACCAAAATGATAGCAAGTTATAAACGACCACAAAGTAGGTAATGGAATGCTTTGCGTACAATGTAAATTCGTAGTAAATTCGTATATACTCCTTCCATCCTTTTATGTGGTATAAATGTACCAAAATGAAATAACTGGATCGAACTCAGAATAGAGGGTATAATCCAGAATAAATTAAGGTTTATTTCTGGTATTTTAAATGCAATATTTAAAATATTAAAAATCAGAGCTAATCCAAAAAGCTGCCGCAAATCCAAATAAGATTTCATAAATCTAAAATACCAGGCAAAGACATTTTGATATTGATTATTATCGAAATCTGGATCAGCTTCAGTTCCAGGTTGTTGATGATTTAACCAATGTTTCTTTACTGAATTTTTATAGGAGAATAGAGCGTCAATTATTACAGCTATCCGACCTATCCAATTGTTGATTTTGGGATTTTTGGCAAAAACAACACCGTGTATAGCATCATGAGCAGTAATAAATAATCCTGTGTATAAGAATGTCTGCCAGAGTATGGCAGATACTATCAATGGAATTTGAAATTTAGAAGTATCTAATAAAAGTAATAAAACTAAACTTGCTGACCATAAACCAACAATAGTAAAAGCAATAAAAACACCTATATTTGTCATGTTTACAGCTTCTATGTCAGAAATTGCTTTTATTAACTGTGGTGATTTAAAATCACACTCAATCATGTGCTTACCCCTTCATGAACTTGAGAAATTATTTGTATTATGCTTAGATTTTTATGATGAGTTCTTCTTAAGAATAGTCAATCTATATAATGAAGATCAGATGTTAAGATAAAACATCAATGGAATTCTTTTTAATTTATTACTAAGAACAGCATTTATTTACATCAAATAGTATTCTTTTTCTGATAGCTACCAATTTGGTATTAGCTATGATGATTGTTAAAATCATCTATCTATAGTCCCAAACTATGTATTCTTACAAATAAATATTTATAATTAATTTATAGCATTCTCAGGCAAATGAAGTACACGGTAGAGGCGAATATCCGTACCCTAAGATAAGGCAGAGCCTAACCCCCTAAAATAATTTGTAGCACACTATATTAGGAAACGCTATTGTTTAAATTAAAAATAAATGATTAATAAAATCTCTAATAATAAACTTGTCTTTAGATATCAATGATTCACAGCTTTACCAATGTACCACACAGAGGTATCATCGTTGATGGATATTTCAAACGGAACCGAATTATCGCTTTTAGTTTGATTAGTTAACCCGTTAAATAGAAGAAGATTATTCAATGTTTCAAGGCTAGTACCACCTGTCATATCAAACCCTTTAATAGAAATCTGGCTTTAGTAAGATTTCTGCATAATAGAGAACATTTCTTCTGGTTTAATAAAATTATTCCAAAAATTATTCCAGTTGTGCATACCCTGTGGTAGTATTCTAAGAATATCTTCTAAAAGCTAGATCATTATTACTTTATATTTAAAGGTTCGATTTATTTTATCAAATAAAAATATTCCTCTTTATTTTAAAACTCGATGAGCTTCTGCAATAACTTTTTGCCAGTTGGTAATATGCTCTAATACATCACAACACAATACAACATCAAATTGATTGGCTTCACAAGGAATATTTTCCGCAGTTCCACAGTAATAATTAGTAATAATTAATCATTAATTGATTTTGATGAGCGTGTTATTGAGCAATTTTAAGAGAATTACAAGATAAATCAATTCCATATACAATAGCCTTCTGCTCGGCTAGAAATTCACACGCTAATCCACCTCCACAACCAATATCTAAAGCTTGAATACCGCTCCAATCTTGAACATATTGTGAAGAAAATTTAAATCTATATTGATTAAGATGATTAGATAAATTTAGAACTTCACCTTCTTGCCACCATTTATCCGCATTTAAATTTTAGTAATTTAAATCATTTTTTGGATTTTTCATTTTCCGTTTCTACAAGAATTTCTGGTAACACATAAGTCGATGTCTAATACCTATGCTCGAATGCTACAAAGATTAGGGGAATGGTCAAGGCAGGTCTTTCCCAAAGTCCCCTAAATTTATCTAATGATTAGCCACCAATAGTCGTGTGTTCAGTTACAGGTGGTGCGCTTGAACCATTTCCTTCGGTTTGGCCAGATATCCGTGTACCATGCAGTTGTGGATTAGGGGGTGATAGTTGCGGTTCTGTCCCCAAGGGTTGGGGATTGGCAACATACTCAAATTCTCCTTTGCCATCCATTGAACGCCCTTTTACCCAACGACCTTCAGCACTATCCGTACCCTCTGAGTGATTCCAGAATTGATAAGTAAACTCGTGTTTTTCCAATTCTTGAGGGAAGGAACTGGGAACTGGAGTACTTTTGATTCCAGAACTTTGTATATCTTTAATAGCTGCTAACCACTGGTTTTGGTGGATTGTGTCACGAGCGATTAAGAAACTCAGAGTATCTTTGACACCAGGATTGTCACTCATCTCATATAGCCTGACAGCTTGTAAGCGTCCCTGGCTTTCGGCGTGGAGATTAGACCGAAAATCTGCCAAGAGATTACCACTAGCTGCAATAAAGCGACCGTTCCAAGGAAAGCCAACGCTGTCAGCTGGCTGGGCCCCTAAACCAGTAAGGATAGTATGCTGCGGGTTTATTGCCGCCGCAATCACATCTGTAATTACATCCCGTGGGTTAGTACCGCCAACCGCACCCACAATAGGGTCTTGTGCAGCTTGTTCTTGTAGTTTGAGCGGTGCTTTATCGAGTAGATGACCAATCTAAAGTAGAGAGGATTTCGATATGTCCAATTTCTTCAGTTCCAGTATCTAACAACATATCTCGGTATTTGGCCGGCCCGCGACTATTCCAACCTTGGAATAGGTACTGCATCATCACGGTCATTTCCCCAAAAACACCACCGATAAGTTCTTGAACTTTCTTGGCATATATTGGATCTGGTCGTTGTAGTGGTGTGTAATACTGTAGCTTCTTGGTGTGATAAAACATTTGGATTCCTCATTAATTACAGATGTTACTGACGCAAAATCAAACTATCTACAAACTTTTCTTTGATTTTTGTCTGGACACCTATTTATTAATAAAACAATCAAATATTTTATTTTTCTCAACCTCTAGTTATATAAAAAAACGAGTTTTCAATAACTATTCAAAATTCATTTATACCAATTCTCTATGAAGTTGCACCAAATAAATGATGTAGAGACGCTGCATACAGCGTCTCTACAGTCCAGAATAAAGCGGATCTTCATTAAGAAACGGTATTACCTAGTAACTAATCTCTAAATAAAATTTATTCAGTTTTGATTCTCTCCCTAACGGTTTGCAAAGCAGGAGGAATAGGCATTCCCATTGCTTCTGTAAACTGTGGATGAGGTTGTTTGACAGAAGAAGAACGCATATACTCACCTGACAGAATTGGCGACCCAACCTTCATATTATGGGTGGTACTGTAAAAGCGGTGAGTTTGCTTGATTTTATCCCTTTCCTGAATTGATTTATTCGCTATTTTGTTACGCAACTTGACGATCGCATCCATAATCGCTTCAGGACGGGGAGGGCAACCAGGGCTATAAACATCAATGGGCATTAACTTATCAGCCCCGCGCACCGCAGTAGGAGAATCTGCACTAAACATCCCACGAGTGATCATACAAGCTCCCATTGCAATTACATACTTCGGCT
>CAKZGI010000207.1 GCA_936914905.1 uncultured Trichormus sp.
GGAAAGAAGATATTAAGTATAGGGATTACTTAACACTTAACCGATCGGTATAATAATTAAAGAGAGGAAGAGATTAGAAACAGGTAGAAGAGATTACCATTTCAAAGTTACTATCTTGGTATTTCATGTGACTATCTTGGTATCTTCGTCCGTCGATTACTCTAGTGGATCCGTGCTCCTTGCTCTATGTAGTGACCTATCTAGTTGTCTGTATAGTAGTTTGTATGTTTGTTTCTATAAGTCTGTCGATCCGTCTCTCTAGTAAAATGGTTAACAACAACCCATTTAGCTTAGAACGATGCATCTACAACTACGACATACATCAAGGAACCCAAAACAACAAGTCGTCGTGGTAATCAATATAAGATTCATACAATTGTGCATTGTTATATATAGTCTCTTTGTAAATCTTGGTCTTAACTAATGAAAGGATAAAGATTTGGAAGAAAGGGAGTGTTAGGTCAAAACATGTGTCTTCGGAACCCTTTGCAACGTTGCCCCCATCTGTGTTTGCATTACGATTGTGTGGCTTATGAAAGGAGCGAATTATCCTTGCTACCACTAAACAAAGGAAATATGCCTCTTTAACTACCCCATGCATCCACATTGCAAGGTTTCCGTAGGCTTGATAGTAAACGAGGCAAAAGAATGGTAACTGTACAAAATATGGCAAAAGAGCGGATAATTTTATCAAAGCTTATGGGACTATACATCAATGAGGAACATCATTATATATGCATGTTGGTTTGGAATCCAGAGTTTACATCATTGCCTATGATTACGCTAAATCCATGTGCAAATACAACCATCCACTACTATTTCCTATTAGATTCCCATCTTTTGTTTTAGAGTCATGATTCTTTTGTGTGTATGGTTGTCCAGATCCAATATTACGATATCAGAGGCTAAGCGAAAGTCAACCTTTTTCGATACTAAAAAGTATAAACGTAGGCATTTTTATACTAAAATTCAACTAGCTAATATAACGTATGTTTTCATATTTCTATATAATAAGTAGTTTTCATAGTTTTAGAAAAAGTTCCAAGTCAATTGAACATCAAAACCTTGTTACATCTTTATGCATCTATATGCATGTAGTTTTAATAATACATCTATATGCATGTTGTGCATGCCATTTTATGTCTCACATTAGTTCTTTTTTATTTTCCCCAAAGAGAGGTATCCTTTTATTAGTTATCGAATAAACTTTACAAAGCAATCTTAGCCATAAGGCTAAAAGCCCATATACATATCATGAAAACTATTCGAAGTGAGGCTTTCTTCAAAAACACACAAATCTCAAGAACATATCACAATAGAGTAAATGAGCAGGATTTGTTGTTAACATGGTGTTCTCTTCTTCTTTTCATTTTTCTTTTTGCTATTTTTCCTAGCAACAATCCTTCCATCAATTAAATTATACGTAACCATGCATAAAGGGTAGGCCAAAGCAACATTCTCGAACAGCGCAACTTTTGACAAAACGACAGGTTTGCCTGGCCAAAATTCGCGTTGTTCCAGAATAAGACTTCAATTGCTTCCTGTAAAATTTGTCCACCTAGATCTTCATCAGTTCCTTTTTTGTGCTCTAAGGTAGTGGAGGAAATAGCCATATGGGGGCAGGAAAATTCCACTAAGGCTTAGCCCCCACCTTAGTGCACAAAAGGGGGTGTGTGACCAAGTGAGAAAGAAGTTTTGTCGCGTCATTATGGCAGCATTGTTATCCCCTTGAATGCGATCAAATTGTCCTTTTAGTGTATGGACTACCTTGGACCATATTTCTTGCATCCCTTCAGACGGCAGTACTTGATTCCCGGTGAATACCTTGTTGCACCTTCCTTGCCATATCACCCACAAAATGATGCCATAATGGAGCTCGCTCCCACATGGGATTTCTTTTCTTCCTCTTGAACCTGTTTTGCATAAGGAAACAAAAAGGTTCTGTGAACCCTAGCCTCGTTGGTATATAGGGTCGTGCTGTTGGTAGTACTTTTGTAGGTGACCACTTTTGTTGCAAGGGACGCCCATGCCACCGTCCCCCATGAGAATAGTCCCACCATTCCTTCTCTTGCCAAGATCTGTTGGCAAATCCCTTGTGCTTGGACACATTCCCATAAGCAATGCAATGCTGCTTGGTCTCTAGGTCTTCTCCACACCTTGAGCAGCCTATATCACCTGCGCTCCCTTCGTACCTTGCATTAATTAAAAATTTTAATGTGAGGTTGAAGATTGTTTTGAGAACAGCACCAATAGACCACTACCACTCCATATCATCCACGATAATGGGTCTAGACCTTTCCTGAAAGTGTAGCTAGCCACACTACTGCTACCACTACTTTATGGTAAAATGGCATGTATGTATGTATGTGTGTATGTATGCATGTATTTATGTGTGTGTATGTATGTATGTATATATATGTGTGTGTGTGTGTGTGTGTGTGTGTGTGTATGCATGTATTTATGTGTGTGTATGTATGTATGTATATATATATGTGTGTGTGTGTGTGTGTGTGTGTGTGCATGTGTGTATATATCTATGTTCATGTTAAGATTTTGATGTCTTTTTTAATCAGCATCCATGGTGATAAAGTTAATAGAGGTATTGGTGTCTCCACCCAAGGAGCACCATGCACAAACATCCATGAAGGTTATGTTTGCAATTTGGGAATTGCTTTGATTCGTTTTACCTGCTCTCGTTTAAAGCAAAGCCTTCCATATCTCACGCATTGAGATGCAAGCTTTGACCGCACTCTTAGTCATCGAGTTTTGGGCACAAAGAATGTTGATGATTTTGATTGACAACAACGTATATACACACACGGTGTGTATTTGTACAAGTATAGATTGGCAGAAGTTAGATTTAAGTGACGGTTTCAGCATTTAGAAGCTAGAAAGAATAATGTGACGCTACGTGAACGAATCAGGGCTCTATTCCATTAGTTTCTCTTACATCTGTTTACTAACTACCTTGCATCATAATACTATTAATAAGTTTACAAAGATGTATTTCCAGTAACATGATGCAAACAAAGGCCGGGGTGCAATGAGAAATGACTTCAAGTAAGTTTCCTCGAGTCTTCGAGTGTCATGGCCTTCGGGTGTTCTCATCGATAACTAATAGGAAGGTTATTCACACGGAAAGAAAACAAAGATTAAGGTTTATAATTAATTTGAAGTATGAATTTGAGTTCTCTGTATAGTGGGTGATGCCTATCTTGAGTTCATGTGATCCTCATTCTCCTTCAATAAAGCATTTTAATTCATGCTTCAACATATTTGGGTCTTCTTATGCAGCTTCAAAGCTCATACATTATTATTTTGCATTATATTACAAATCAATTGTCAACCTTGGGGTCATGAAACTTCGAATTTCGGAACTATGAATTCTATGGGAGTAGAAATGTTTCATTGGACATGTTCCCGAAACGAAAAACAATACACAATTTTGAAATGAGTGGAACTTCATTCATTGGGATGTCAAATACGATCTCATTGAGAAAATTGCGCATGTGCAAGTTTCCAAACACCAGACAGACAAGAGATACCAAGATTTTGTAACTGTAAAGTTAGACAAGTTGCACGGGACTTGTCCATGTATCGTTGGTGTTGTAAACCATGTGGCTGATGAAGTCTTAAACTCAAGACCGATCAGAGGAAATTTCATGGAAATGGGTTTTTTTCAAACCATCACAAATTGTTCGGATTTATCGGTACATTAACATTCACTCAAATTTATAAAACGAGTGTTGTGTGTGGGTTTTAGTTCAACTGTGTGGCTTGTTAATCCGAGGCTTTTCCATAGTGTGTGCTTCTAAATGTCGGACATCGACGCCCAATTGATATGGCATGTATTAGAAATTTCGTACATTGGTTTGGAAGCTATCAACTCCAGGATTATGGTAATTATATATCTACCACTAAACCATCTACTACCCTTACTTGCATGTGGACTCTCTCTTGCTCCTAACATGTGTACTGTTCCTTGCTCCTTGCATTTTTCCATTTACAGCTTTCACCATGCTTGGCCATGAATCCTCCCTCTCATTGTTGATGATGGATCGAACAGGAACCAAACTACCCACAAGTATGAGCTATAAACACTACCTACAAGTATAAGGCACTATATATACATAATCTCATGATGTCACCTAAATCTACATATTTACACAAGAAGGAACTCCAGCATGTTTATTCGTAACTTGGGGTTCTCAATAACATTGGAATGGGCCCCCAATTGTTTACGGTGAACGCATTGTTTTAGTACTGGCATGGGGGTATGGGTGTTAAAAATTGAATATATTTTACCAACTAAATTTCATGTCATTCCCATAATATCACCAAATTCCGATGCATTCCAATTTTGGATATTATAACCTCCATACTATTCATGCATTCTAGATATGGGATAGGTGTTAATTGTCTTGGAGTCTGTGATGTGACATGCCCTTTTGTGGGGTAAACACATAAAAGATTGTATGCGCCTTCAACGAATATTCATACCAATTAATATGAGAACCAATTTTTAACATTTATGGGCGATACTGTGTGAAATATAACCTTCCACAAGATTGATAAGGATAATAGTAGGCAAATATGGTTAGAGTAAATAACGAGGATACCATATAATTAACACTAAGTACACTTGTGGAAGCGTAAGTAAAGAGTAAGTGTGTGTGTGTGTGTGTGTGTGTGTGTGTGTGTGTGTGTGAGAGAGAGAGAGAGAGAGAGAGAGAGAGAGAGAGAGATAGACAAATGTGAGAGAGATAATGCACGAGGGAACTAAATTATACTAACAATAATCAGATACAAAAGAAAGTCACGAGGGGTTTATATTTAAGTATAAGGGCTCATCCCTCATTCAATATCAAAAGTAATGGCCAAACAAATATGGATCCAATAACTTCAATGGATATAGTGGGGGAATGGTTCTTACAAGAAAGTATTCATCTAAGTTAACTTTGCACAAACTAATAACCTAGGTTCTAGATAAAAACTAAAGTAGTGATAACGAACTGGTTTTTTCCAACTTGGCATGATTATAATTACACATATAGGTGCATTACTACCCTGGATTTCATGCAAGTTGGATGCTCGTACTACACTTGTATCGGATTGTTGATCGTTGGTCGTCTCATTGAGATCCTTCAATAGTCTTTTGAGCCAAATGGATTCGCATGCAGCTATGGTTGCACCCCTGTATTTTGTTACCATTGTCGACAGTGCTATTGTCCCTTGCTTTTTACACCTCGATAAGATTTCTTTACTTTTGAGTGAAAACTTGGTGGTGCGTTGTAGTTAATTATCTTCATTAATGATGCAACAGGGAAGGTGTGGATGTACCCAACAAGATCTAAGGATCATGCCTTTACGAACTTTCAAGACTAACTTTCCATGGGGAAAACCAAATGGATTAAAAGTTGAAATGCCTACGATCCGATAACAGGGGAGAGTACGAGTTTAACAGTTCATCGTTGAACTCATGAAACGTACAATTAAGGAAAGAATTGTTGCCAGCTATTTCGAATTCATGGGTGCTTATGGGCCGAGGCTCTACTCGTGGTCATGCATATCATCTATACTTCTTGAGTAGACCTCTCAACTACAAGATCTTGTAAGAGCTCTGGATAGGAGAGAAGCTACAATACGGAAACCAACAAATCTTTGGATGCGAGGCCTTTGCACTTGTGCTCAAAGATGAACGAAAAAAGATGGAATCACGGTCATAAAAGTGTGACGTCCTTTCCTAAAGACTAAATGGAAACTTTGGACACAAACTCTAGGACTTGGAAACACGACTAGTTGGACGTAGTCTTTAATTAGTATGTTATGCACAAGGCTGTGTATCGCCCCATAGAACTATGAAGACTTATGTTTGCAGATGCAAACACTCCCCTTCATGACCGAACACAAGTCACGAGATTAGCTTCACATATAGCTGACTCTACACATATTAGTTCAACTGCAGCCAATACTTTGGAGATTTGGATTTGATATAAGTCTCTTGTACCATTTTTTTTAGTGAGGAAGTGATATAGCCTATAGTACCAAAGTGTTGAGGATTGTTTTGACCCATAGTGTGTTTTCTTAAAGAATGATTTGGATCCTTGATGTACTTCGGTTGGTCCATCTTTAGGTTCATCTACATCTCCATTCAGAAATGTCATCTTTAAGTCAATTTGGTGGATATGGAAGTTTAGGGTTTTATAGTTGGTCTTAAGCTAGCAATGATGAGCATT
Source organism: uncultured Trichormus sp. (assembly GCA_936914905.1). GTDB lineage: Bacteria > Cyanobacteriota > Cyanobacteriia > Cyanobacteriales > Nostocaceae > Trichormus_B. The sequence goes on from CAKZGI010000207.1 coordinate 6,237, forward strand.
AGTGAAAATCTCTCACAAAAGCCAGTACCTGCTACTTGATTGAAGCCATGCGCAACTAGTCATGCTTTATGACAGTGTAATGTTTGATCAGGGTTGAGTTTATGTCGTAAAAGGCTTTTACTGGTCATTACTTGGCCATCTTTGGGGCGAGGTACTAGAGTCCATGTGCTTTTTTCTTCAACTAGTTCAATTCTTGATGCCAGGGCTGCCCACCAATATTGTGACTCCGGTCCTTTTACAACACTCGAGACATCAAGTATTTCACTTGATGCATTTTCATCTAATAAAGGTGTACTTGCATTGACGCTTGATTTTAAGGCTACAATGAGATTGTAGGCTTGAGTGAGAGGTTTCTTGGGAATAAGGTTCAATCATAATGTTGGATGTGGAGGAAGAGATGCATAGGCTTTCTTTTTTAACCTTTCAGAGCTGTGTTAGATTTCACTAGTAGGTATTGATGGTTTTCAAGTAGGATTGTGTGGATTGGGATGAATCTTTATTCCTAGTAGTAACTTTGTGACTGACTATGTCTAGTGGATCATCTAGGGAATCATCTTCATCAATTAATGGTTGATGTAGCTTGTTGCTAAGGGTGTTGTAGGAGTTTGTATGAGAATAGGGTGATAATAAAAGATTTTAATTGAAGATACAACTACTAAATTCAAATTTACTGATTGTTTCCTTTTACCAAAGTTTGTCAATGGCCCGACCCTTTTTACCAAAGTGACCACCATAATCGACACATAATTGTTTTGTAGCTCTAGCTTCAAGTTAGGTACAAAGTAGACCTTGTGAGTTTGAAGATGTTTGTCGTTGGGTGAGTTGAATGTTAGCGTGCCAAATCCTTTTGCTTCTCTGACACTATCATCACTAAGATGTACCTCAAGAGGAATCAGAAGTAGTTTGAATTCGACTAGAAGTTTCTTATCGTAGCACTAGTGTCAAGGTACCATGCCGACTCTACAGCAGTGGCATTACTCAAGTTTAAATTGAATAGAGACCTTTCATCACCTCATAACATCTGCTCTTGTATTTGTGTCTTTCCTGCTTGTGGTGGAATGGAAGTTATATTAATTAGAGCAGGAAAGAGTGAAGCTACATAAAATTCATCCCCTTGTTACATAATATCCAAACTGTATCACATTGCACTTCTATTTATCAATAGCTTCTAATAGCCTTGATTTTGTGTCTATATAATACTATGGGCTTGAATAATATTATCTACTAAAAATTTTAATGGTTTTTGCCCAAAAAACTGTGCTCGCAATTGCCAATGGTTTTTGCTAATACAATTATGTGTTTGCAATTACCATGGCTTTACATCATGCATGGATGTGCAGTACGTTACGAAGATTCTGATAGGCATTACAACTCCTTTGAAGATCTAGCTGATGTTGGAAAGAAGGGTGTAAATGAATAATGTTACATTGATATGATCATGTTTTCAACTATTAAGAACGATAAACACAAGCCCATAAATATTTTTCAATATAATGAGTCATTGGTTAACTACAAACAGAATACCGAGTTTTCAAGTGAACCGTGGATGATTATACATTGCTTTTCTACAAGAACTTTGACCGAGGTAAGGTTAGCGGGACATGATAAAGTGGCAGTCGAAATAGGAAAAAAAAAGCTTAAATGGAATACGCCCATTACGGGGGAGTGTCGAATGTGGTCTAATGGACGCATTCACACCTATACGCCCAGTTTGGGCTATATTTGTAATTTAGGAGAATAAGGGTCGTTTTGCCCTCACTTGGTTAAAAACCAAGTTTGTATCATTGTATGTTGTTGATATTGTTAATACAAGAGCTCTCCCTTTATGCCCATCGTGTCACTCTCTCTCTCTTTTATTGTTTATGCTAGTTAGTCTTAATCTCCCTCTAATCTTGCTTTGATTAACTTATCACGTGCATGCTTAAGCTGACGGCCTGCTCCAACAGGCTTGACTGACGTGATGCACAAATCAGATGGGCTACTACTATCTGCTTACCGTGCTGGCAATGTTTGTAGAACTGATGGTCGGAGAAGGAGAGTTTTGGAATGTATCTGGCTCTGGATAGATGCGTGATGCCGGATTTGCTCAGGTGCCCATGTCTTCCGTGCCAGAGCGATGACACTGGAAGATCAACCAGGAAGATTCCGCTCTCTCTGAGAGTGACGTAAAGCGGGTACAACGAATGTACCTTTGGTCCACGGGCGAGGAGGAGGTTGCCGCGGTGAAGTGTCCATCCGAGTTCTTCCACCGAGATTAACGATCTGCGTAGGTCGGGGACGTGACGTACGTCGGATAGAAC
>CAKZGI010000208.1 GCA_936914905.1 uncultured Trichormus sp.
GCTTTACCACTCAGTTGCCTGAACTCCTTTAAGTAATATACCCTGGAGTCTCCTCCTACCAGTGGTTATTTAATCATCCGATTCGATGAAAAATTACAGGAAGGCATTCCATCCAAGTTGTATCCAAAGGGAAATACGGCATTTATACTTATTCCCTATATCAACAATGATATCTCCATGTTCATCAAGCTATTTTAATCACTTAAGTGCAATTAAATAAGAGAAACTAAGAAATGAATGATAGAAGAATCCTGTTATTCACATACGCAAGATTCTCAACCTAAATAGACTGGATTTTAGCCTTTAAAATATCTCTGTAGAAACCTCTGAAACAAAAGCCCCTTTGATGACATATGATAATGGCCTTTCCCTATTCTGACAAGGTTGGAGAGACTTGCCAAGATGGCCCATATATATGTTCCTGAATTGCTAATATTCGACCCATCAAATGTTATCGTTGAAGACCTATCGGATGGAGATGGTCATGTACTTCGTATTACAGGTGGTGCCTTGGTAGTTCATGTTCAAGACATGCAAACTACCAAAACAGATGTTATTGATGCTTTTTTGTCAATCAATGATGGGTTGACCCAAACATACATAATAGACTCCGGTGCTTCTTTTCATGTGACTCCATGCTTAGAGTGTTTTACCACATTTGATGCATGGATTTATGTCAAATTTTACCTTGGTATTGATGGTATTGGCACATACAATTGTGTTTGTACAATGGTCAAGAGCTCGTGCTCAAAGATGTTATTAGGATGTACCTGGCGTTAAGAAAAGTTTGCTACCTATGGGACAGATGGATTTACATAGTTACACCACATTATTCAGTGGTGGATTGTGGAAACTTAATAAAGGATCTATGGTTATTGTGAAGGGCTGCAAAAAGGGCACCTCTACTGTTTGCAATGCAAAGTCTTACCTGGAAGGTTTCTAGCTATTGTTGAATTTGGCCTTGGTTTAGAGCTTTGGAATAAGAGACTAGGGCATATGAGCCAAAACGGACTTGAAGTCCTTTCTGCTCTAAAAAGGCTCGATCTCAAAGGATCAAAGCTTGACTTTTGTAATGATTGTCAATTTGGTAAACAAGTGAGAAATATTTATTAATATGATGTCTCTCATGAACCAAATGTGTTAGATTTGGTCCATCCTGATGTATACAGCATGCCAGTAAAATCTTGCCCAATATTTTATTTTCCTTATTGATGACTATTCTAGGAAGATTTGGGTGTACTTGTTGAAAAAGAAAAATGATGCATTTAAATCTGTTTATGCATTTGTGACTACCCAAAAATGGACAAAACTGAAATGTCGTAGAACAAATAATGGGGTTGAATTCATCTCTGCAGCTTTTAAGTCCCTTTGTGACTTACATGGTATCAAAAGAGAGATTTTGCTCCTTATAACCCTTCGTCAAATAAGGTGGTTGAAAGCATAATAGAACATTATGTGTGAGAGTATGATGCATGTTATCCACATCTCACTCATGAATTTGGGGAGAAGCATTAAAACACTGGTTCATAAAGGCAATTGTTGTCCCAACAAGTCCTCGAAGAATGGAATCCCCAATGAGGTTTTGTCTGGCAAATATTCAATTGTGATGCATTTATACACATTAGAAACGAGCTGAGAAATAAGCTCGATGGTAAGTCCACCATGAGCATCTTATGGGCCATGGTGATCAAGGTGAAATGGTTACTGCAGTCCAGAAGAAATTTGTATGCAGCCAAGATGTTTTTGCCTCTATTGGAAAAATTGCTGAGAAATGTTTTTGCCTTTGTTGGAAACTCTAAACGCATTACATTTCAGCAAGAGCAAACATCCAAAATTAAACCACATGATGCTATACCAGAGGTTGAAAATGATGAACAGCCAATTATCTTTGAGCCAGAAGATGGACAGCAAAGGGATGCTCATGAAGGTGCTAGACAACAAGATGACGGTACTGAACAACAAGATGTAGGGGTTGAATAACATGCTAGACATGGTTTGCAACAGTCAAAAAGCGCTGAAACTGATTTTCTTCCAGATACAGAGCCAATGCCAGAGAATACTGATCATTGATACATAGGTCTAATTGCCAATGCTAGAGAATAATGATCATTGATACATAGGTCTAATTGTTATGTAGATATAACCCCTCTTTGCATTATCCCATGCTGTCAAATGAGGGTGAACGTCTTACTTAGTTGTAACTAGGAGCTTGTAGTGCACAAAGAAATGAAACCTTTGTATGCAAATAATACTTGGGATCTTGTGTCTTTACTTAAAGGAAGAAAAACTCTTTCAAATAAGTGAATTTATAAAGTAAAGACAATTGAAGGGAAACCAAAATACAAGGCAAGATTAGTTGCCAAGGGTTATGCACAAAAGGAAGATATTGACCTTCAAGAGGTCTTCTCTCCTGTTGTGGACATTACTGCACTATGTGATCTACTTGCTCTCACTGCAATGCTTAATTTGGAGTTGTACCAAATGGATGTAAAGACCGCCTTTTTTCCTGGTGATATTGATGAAGAGATCTACATGAAACAATCTTAGGGTTTTGTAGTTCCTACTAAAACGTAGCCTGTAATGCCTAAAACAAGCACCACGACAATGATATAGAGAGTCTGATATTGCTTATGCTCTCTAAAGGTTTTGATCGTAGCCATGCAAATCACAATTTATATACGAAAAAGGATATCAATAACATCCCATTAAACTTGTCATATATGTGGATGACATGTTGCTAGCTGGGAAAAGAAAGACTAGTCTTGATGCTCTCAAAGATTAAACAAAATCACTCTTGTCTATCAAAGATTGGGGAAAAACATGTTGGGAATAAAGGGCCATCATGCCTTTTACTAGTGCATGAATGTGAACACACTCCTAGCACATTTAGACTTGTATATACATATATATAAATACATATACATATACATATCTATAAAGAACACAACAAAGTGTTGCACTCTTTGTACTGAAAAACAGTGTCTCTCTCTCCCCGTTGTCTCTCAAACTCAGACTCTCCCTCCATTGCTACTAAAACCCTAATTCCCATGCTGCCCTCCAAACGAGTATACCCTTGTTTCTTAGACTCAGACTCTCTCTCCATTGCTGACCAAAACCCTAATTCTCATGTTGCCCTTCAAATTGGTACCAAATCAGGTTAGGGTTTCAAACAATCTACAAATTAAAGGTTCTCCATCGCAAAGTAAGTCAGGTTTTCTGCAGAGCAAGCAAATTTTTCTGCCAAGTAGGACCTTGTTCAACAGAGCAGGTCACTATCTACAAGTCATTTTTCCTGGAGAGTAGGTCACATTTTGACCATATATAGCAGAAGCATCTAATAGATTTTGACAGTGTGTCTTATTTTTTGACCGTGGGTGCTATAAAAGCATGTACAACAGATATTGCCTCTGAAAATTTATTGCAAATCTGAATTTTCTATTTTTTGTGTGGCTATCGGAAATCATGGCTAGCAATAGTGATAACGGTCATCTTATGCACATCAAGAAGCTTTCTTAACACCATGATAGCATTCTATAACTTTAGCACATGACTTACTGTGGCCATAACTATCAAATTCGCCTCTCTGTTGTGACCTACCCTAGCATGCAAAGCACTTAGGACTTATTGGATGCATTGTTCTGCCGACTCATCTCTTCCATGAGTAGAGAACTCTCTACATCGGCATAAAAAAGCATTACATTTGAATTGCTCATAGCAGTCCTAGAAGTATCCCAACTTCCTAGCAAAGTGCAAAGCAAAAATGTGATCATCAATGATGAATTTCAAGGCGACCAGCTGGCTGAAAATGAAATTAAACTCACTCAAGTGAGTTGATATGGGTGTGCCCTCTTTCATGCACAAATCCATAAGTTTCTTAAGCCAAAAAACTTTCTAGCTGTCATCTTTTGTGCATACAATTCCTCTAGTCTCTAGTGCATCTTTTTTGGGTGGAAGAAAAACTCCAAAACTATCCTAAGTGTTCACACACAATTTGGCAGCACCAAGATACCCCTCCACCATGCATTGTAAAGTACTTTTCGGCCGATTCTAAGGACATCAAGACTAATCCGCCTCTTTCCAGCTAACATGCCATTTACACATAGAATAAGTATAACTGGGTGGCCATGAATACTAACCTTTTCCGTACATAGAAAGTGATTTACATAGCTACAAATAACCTTATGAGAAAGCATAGAAGTATGAAATTTCTTATACCATTGTTGTGGTACTTCTTGTATTTCATATAAGATGCGTTTTAGGCTTCATAACAGGTTGTTTCAGGTAGATCTCCTCATCTATCACCCTGTAAAAAAGTTATCTTGACTCTATTTGGTACAATTTCAAATCAAGTATCAAAATAAGAACGAATAGCCCTAATGGTATGGTCACCTTCATAACAAGAGAGAAGACCCCTTAAAACTCAATATCTTCCTTTTGTGCAACGTTTGGCAACTGGTCTTGCCTAAAAACTTGGGTTTTCCATCAACACATTTTAGCTAGCACACCAACCTCTTTGCTAGATCTTTCCTTCCTATTAGTAAAACCATAAGATCACAAGTATCATTTACATACAAAGACTTTATTTCTTCTTGCTTCGGAGGCCCCCAATTGTTACTTAGCTCACATGACTTTGCCTCCTTATAAGAGGCTCACACTCATTGGACAACATAGGGACATGTCTATGAGTCTACTATCTAAAATAGTAGACATGTGTACCTGATTATCTATAATTTCTGGCATTGACATTATATTAGGTGACGTTTTATTTTCAACTTTTCTAGGTGTTTCAAACCAAGTTTAGTATGTTGTTTAGCATCTTAATCTTGTTGTGCAAGATCTCCATGAGCATCCCTTTGATCCATCTCTTTCTAACTCAAAGACAACTAGGTGATCATCAACTCCAGCCTATAGTACAATATTATGAGGCTTGCTTTGACATGTAGTATACTAAATCTCGGTTATGTACAATTTTGTTGTGACCACATCCTATAAGCAATTTCATTTTTATCACTAGAGCCCATAAAGGTTCCCTTGGTGGACTTAACATTTGGCTTATTCTCAAATCATTTCTAACATGTACAAATGCATCACAATGAAAAATATCAAATGGTCATGCGACCAATTTGTTAGACCAAACCTCCTCAAGGGTACCATTAAAGGACCTAGTATGAGAGTGGTTGCATACATGAACTGTCGTTTTCAACGCTTCTATACACTATCCATGAAGGAAATTAGTGATAAGCATGCACTGTACTCTCTATTCACCTCCTCTTACACCACTCTACCCTACCATTCGAACCAGGGTTGTATGGAATTGTAACCTCTCTTTTGACACCATGTAAAGCACAAAAAATAATTTGAATTTTGTAGAGATAAGACCTCACCTACCTTATTTTTTATAAAACATTATCAGTTTAATGTCCATTTGAGAGGTCAACTATCTACGTTTGCACCAATCCATTATAGTTTGATAGTAATGCATGAATAGCATTAGTTTTAATAATTCCCATATCTTCAACGTAAGCTAAAGGGCATATAACATAATGTAAAGTACGTCATCTCCATTAAATAATTCTTCAAAGAAAACATCAGAGATCATAGTGATTGCTAAATTTTGCATCAATCTTGCCATCTTTGTCCTTGTCTCATGCATTCTTCTATCTTCCCAGTTCCATTCTAGAATACCTACAATCAAGTTGTCCACATTGATTGCATGTGACCTCTCATATCACATGGTGAGAGGGTAGGTAGTTGTTTAACATACAATAATAGAGGCTGAGTTGACAAAAGGAATGCAAACATCAGACAAAGAAGCAAGAGTAGAAGTAAGAGAAGAAGTAAGATCATTTTATGTACAGAACCATTAACCTTTCATGTAATGGTAGAGCAAGAGTAAAGGGAAAGGGAAAGGGAATAAGCAAGAAGTAATATCTATCAATGAGTCCACAACATCATACAAAACCTTATTGCAACTATTTTAAAGTGGAACGAGAAACAAAGAAGAACGCATGAGACAAGAAGAAAGATGACAAGATTGATGTAATTGAGATAGTCAATATAACCTCTAATGTTGTCTTTGTCTGTCCTCAACATGAGGTGCAAGGGGCATCTATCAAAACATGAAGTACATCATCTTCGACGGATAATTCTCCGTGTTGTTATGCAGCATTGTCATAATGATGGATTGAAATAAACATGGACAGTTGACTCCAATGTTTCATTTCATGTGACTCCTTACTTGGAGTGTTTTACTACATTTGATACAAACAATTATGGCAAGCTTATCATGGTTACAATATCAATGAGGTTGGCACCATACATTTGTCATTAGGAAATGATCAAGAGCTTGTACTCAAGAGCTTCTAATGTCTAAAAAAGTTTGTTAATTGTAGACAAATGGTTTTGCACAGTTAGATCAAACCATTTGGTGGCAGATTATGGAACCTTAAAAGGTGATTTTTGCTTATTGGAATGGGTTGCACGAAAGGCTCACTCTAAATATAAGCCCAAAAAAATTGCAATCATTTCTTCTTTGAGAAAGCTAGATGTTAACAGTTCAAAGCATGACTTCTGTAATGACTATCAATTTGGTGCACAAGTAAGTTCTCATTGTTTCAATTTCTCTTGTAGCCAAAGTCTTAGATTTTGGGCATTTCAATCTATATAGTTAGTATGCATGTGAATTTTATAGAAGGTGATGCATCTTATGTTTCTTTTATTGATGACCATTCTAGAAACTTCTGGGTATACTTGTTGACAAAAAAAAGTAATGCATTTTAAGCATTTTTGTGAACCAAAACAAAAGAAAATTAGAATATCCTAGGATAGATAATGAAGGTGAGTTCACATATGCACAATTTTAATCTTTTTATGATTTACAAGGTATCAAAAGAGAGCTTATAGCTCCATAAATCCCTAATTTGCATGATGTGGCAAAGAGGTATAATAAGACATTGTGTGAGAGAGTGGTGATACATATTGTCAGTTGCTAATCTCCCTTGTGGATTTTGGGTGAAGCATTGAAAACCATGATTCATACATGCAATGATTGACCTAACAAGTCATTGAAGAATGGTATGTTTGAGGCAGTCTCGTCTAGCAAATTGGCCTCATATGACCATTTGCACCTTTTTCGTCCTAATGTATCTATAAGCTGAGGAATGAGCTTGATGCTTATTAGCTGTCAATTTAATAATAAGAATGTAAATTATATGAGTTTCTTACATACAGAACCAGCATACACAAACTTTTGAAGTTTGGCATGAGAAAATGGCGTTTGAATCTTCATGAAGAAATTACAGTTGTGATCGTAAGTGTTTAAGCTAGAGAATTGTATTCCATGAGATGAGTGAAAGTTTCCTCTACTCATGTTCTGACGGTTTCGTCTAGATTGACTTCTACTGTGCAACTTGAAATCAACCCAAGAAACATCCCTCTTATATGTTGCCCCATTCTTTATGGAAAACAATATATCCTTGGAGAAAAGATCTATTATGACAAATGCACGAGATCCTTTGAAGCATGCATCATGCAAGCAACTTAAAAGGAGTGGTGAGTCAAGAACAAGTGTTAGAAAATATCGGCGAGATTTAAAGAAGATGTTGCTGATGATGTCAATCTTCCGTTCACATGCAAATCACGCATGTACTGTTTCTTTTCTTCATAACTCGGGCGACAACATCACGTGTAGCAGATGATAATCTAAGACTTTAACATGAAATCACAGAATCAAAGATAAGAGTGGGAGGGAGAGGAAGACCTGAGCCAAGAGCAGCTTCTGCAAGTGGAGCTTCTTCTGGACGACTTTTCTGTATCCTGCGGAAAGCAGCAGCATTTGACAGAATGAATTGCAGCAATCCATCCATCGAGAAGCAATGCACACATACACAAACACAGACACATACATAATATATGCATACATGTACTACAACTACTTACTGTCATCGATGGTCATGCGGTACGGATGGTCTGTGCCATCAGTGCCTGAAGGCCTAGCATTCCCACTCCCACTGGAAGCGGAAGCACCACCTCGAGAACGCATCCTCCAGCCTTCTCCTCCTCTAATTCGATTCCTGCGGAGACGCACCGGCGCAGGCACAGGGCTAAAGAAAATCAAAGTATACTGAGCGTCTAAATCGTGTACATACTATACTATACGCATGTGATATACTATACTATACGCAGGCACAGGGCTAAAGAAAATCAAAGTATACTTAGCGTCTAAATTGTGTACATACTATACTATACGCATGTGATATACTGGTAGAGCATGGTTTATGCACATACATATATGTAATGAGCTCAAGTTGTATAGCTTGAATGTGTTGATTTATGTTGTAAAACGGGTCACCTTAATCAATCTACACAGCAGAATTGAAGAATTCTAAATAGACGCTTAGATATATACCAATAGAGAGAGAATAAGATTGTATT
>CAKZGI010000209.1 GCA_936914905.1 uncultured Trichormus sp.
TTTGTATAGCATCTAGCTTTGTAGGCGATGGCTTCCTACAATAGGATCCACACATGTGACCGACCACCAATATTTCTTGCTTCCCAACGATAGATCTTTGGCTTGATAAAGTCATATGTACCTCCTCTATTCTTTTTAAGACATTTTCACAATCGTTTATATGCTTAGAAACAAATTTCCGACATCCATTCACATCTAATGATACATCTTTCTCCTCTTCCAAACATCCTTTTAAAGGTATATCATCAAGAAAAGGCATGGTAATATGAGGTATGAAATCTTTAAGAACTTTGTACATACCATTCATCATATGAGATACTGAGTTTGTCGCCCCTTGTGGTAGTGTACACACCCTCAAGAGCCCTACCAGTGTTCACATGGTAGTTATGTCCCTGCTAGCAATAGCTAAATGGAATTGGTCATAACCTGAGTATAAGTCTACCATGGAATAAATTGTCCTACTAGCAAAAGATTTAGTAAACTCCTCGATAGTAGGACCAATACCTACATTCTTGATAGTGACTCTATTCACTGGTTGAAGATCTTGAATGAAGCTTAGTGACACATTTTTCTTCAACACTGTGAACCATCTATTAGAATAAGGGGCACTAGATGGCTTTGAAATCCCATTTCAACCTTCTCATTCAAAAATTCAATTAATTGTTGGATTCGTGATCTCTTTACGGGAATAGGGCGAAAATTCTATGGAATGTGTGGCACCGTGAAAATGATCATTGGTTCTAAAATATTAGGATCTACACATCCAATCTTGCTTGGTTCAAAAGCAAAAGCCTTACCATATAGTTTCAACGTTTTTTTGAATTGAACCACCTCCTCTTTAGAAAGGAACTCATCATCACCAATTTGTATTTGACTCAAAGTTGACTTCGAAATTTTGTGTCCAATTCTGCTAGGATTACGTAGAATTGGTTCATGAGCTACTTCTTTCTTCTTAAGCTCACTACCTTTTGGTAACGGAACTGCAGCAGGTTTTATTTTTTTCTCCACTGTCTTATACTTGGTATGTACATTTGCCTCTGCCTTCTGAATTTCTTTTTCAGCAAACTCACTAATCACAATATACATCTCAACTGAATTGACAGGAATTATCTTTCTCTTACTACATACATCCATACTAAGATAAGTTGACAACTCACCTACTGTATCTGAAAAGGAAATTTCATCTATGACCCCAATAATATCTTCTTCATCTTCAATCATCTTGTATGAGCGCATAAGATCTTGAATCCCCAACACATGCATTTTTACATATTTATGATCAACTTGCAACTTTGAGAAACATGATATACCTTCGGTTGAAACATGAAAACAACTTAGGGGAGCCAAGGATTTATGACTCTTAAGACCATTATAACCTTGTTTTACAATGGCCCTCTTCGGAAATCCTGACTGTCATGATCAACAAACTCTTTTTTTCCATTAGGCATAGGTTCAATTCTCAAACAATCTCTATTTCTCTCATGATTTGGTTTAACAGTTAAAAATTGCACAGTTTTCTTACCATCTTGGCTTTTCACTCTAGCATAAGCAGATCCATCATCTAATACCTTTGTTTCCATTCTAACTGCAGTGATGTATGGTTCTCCCAAGATAACTGGATAAGATGCATTTTCCTGCACGAAAAAATGTTGATCAACCTGCACATCACCAATTGTCACTGACACATTAGGACATGCACCATAAAGACCACTAGAGTTAGAGGTGGCAGTTTTCACTCTCCATCCATGGTTTGTATCAATTGGCCATTTCCCTCTCTCATACATCTCCATTGACATTAAGTTGACTTCAGAGCCTTGATCTATGAGTGCAACACATGGATCTGACAAGTTCCCTATTTTAATAGGAACTTCAGTTGTGGCCCGCGCCCAATGATTGCGCGTATAATGACTTTTAACAATATCATCATCCTTTGCGTTTACATTATTTGTATCAACACAATATCCATTACCATCCTGCATCTCAAGCACACATACGTTCTTATTTTTTTGCCCATCTACTGTTTGTCGTTTTCTTCTTATTATATCAATTATGTCTTCATGAAATTCCCTTTTGGCAATGCCTAATACTTCTTTTAAAGTAAATTCAACTCTACTATTCAAAATCCTTTCTTCTAAAACCTTCTTTATATCAATAGAATTCTCTATGTCAGATTGTAGTTTATAAGTAGGAGGGATTTTACCTTTATCTTTCCCCTCAATTTCTGCATCTTTCCTTCCACCACTGCGAGTTTCATATTTCTTAGATGTTGATGCATCATTATCTGTTCTTCTCCTCTTCTCATCCACTATCGCCTCATGACCCTGGACAAAAGCAAATGCTGATAAAGAGTCAACAGGATCATTCCATCCTGTTTCACTTCTTATACAATCACCAGCATTCAATAATTCTTCCTTTCCAACTATTTTCCTTTCAGCAAACTTAATTACATTAGTCCAAAATTCAGATTTGTCTTCCTTGCAAGCAACTTGCACTCCTGCAATAGCAGAGTGATACATAGCTGAATGTTTTTTCTCTTCCTCTTCATCCATAGTTTTCTTCATACCCCCTTTACCATAATTTGGTATTAAGGGCAATCGAGTTTCTGAGGCATGAATCTTCCCTTCTTTGAAGTACACAATATCTTTATTTAATGCATCTTTAAAACTAATACATTCACGACGTTCATGATCCGGACTATCACACCAAATGCATCGCCTAACGAAATTTTCACGAGGAGAAGACTTAGCTTCTTCTAATTTCGCACATCGAATATTTAAATCACGTACTCCTTTCACTAATTCCTCAAGCCATGATTCTTCTACGTTAGGCTTGTTTAGAACACCTTGAGCAATTTCTAGTTTTTTCAATGAAGGCAATACCTCCAACTTACCACTTCCAAGCATTTGTTTACCTTTCCTTTGGACTCTTTTGCTCAGTTTCCGACATGCATTCCTTACAACTTGCCAATCTGTTACTAAACCATTATCAGTGTCCGGATCTTCTAAGAGCGGCTCTAAGTCTCTTCTGTCTGTTTCATCAACAGCTTGTAAGAGAAGATCCACCTTCTCAAGTGCAAGAGAACTTTGTTCAATAGTAGATAACTGCGAAAATTGTCTATCAAATTCATGTAACAAATCAGTGATTAGCAAATCTTTATTGCTTTTCCCTATCCACTCATGAAAACTTTTCCTTGTGACTCTAGTTTGATCTTCCACAACATACTCATGAAGCAATTGAGTTTTGAAAACATCCCATGATGCCCCATGATTTATTTGTAATTCATTCACTTTACCACTCACCTCAATTGCGGAAATCCTATGAAAGCATCCAAGCATGTGTTGTCCCCCAATTCCTTGTAATTGCATCTCACTCTCGAATGTCTTCAAATATTTTGATGCATTCCGACCATCAAACCATCCAACTTTTTGAACCACATTTTGTAAACCCTGCGTAATTGACATCTCAACACGATTTGTTGTATTTTGATCTTGCATTACCTGAAGCATCGTTTGGCATAAACGAGCCATCATCTCAGCTTGACCTTGTTCTGCCATTAGTTGATCACCACCCTCACAGGTTCACGTCGGGTTCACCAAGATGTCGAGTTGCTCCGCAGTGCGCGCGAGAACAAGCACCGAGCTTCTATTCTCTAGTGAGGAGATGAAGAGGGGAAGAAAAAAAAAACAGAGAGAGAAGAAGGCTTGATAGGGATAAAGACTCCTCACGTAAACAAATTAAGATAGAAAGTAATTAGTAAAAACTGTATGAGATAAAATAAACAAGAAAGGATAGTATAGTGGTAAAAGCTTAGTATCATAAAGGAATGGTTACAAGCTCGAGACCTTCTATGGCTCCTATCCCCACTTTGCCTTTTTCAATTACTTGTGAGCCCTTTATATATATAGGGGTGATGTGATACATGAATGCCACATCATGGCATTGTGTGTCTCACCCAAGTAATGACACTTAACACTTACTATCTTTGGAGCATACATGTATATCTCTTGAGTATTCTAGGGAGATGTATATGTTCTTTATAAAGTAGTAGCATAAGCCAATTGGTTAAGATAAATGGGTCTTGATGTTGAGGTTAATGGTTCAAATCTGGCCAGAAGAGGTTGAGGTTTCAAATCTTCATGAACTTCTTTATATGCCTTTCTTTTGTTTCCCATCACCCTTTATTTTCCTTCTTATGTACCATTTGTTTACACACGTGAAACCGTAGTTTCACGACATCCACCCCCTCCGAACTGGCACATCCTCCGTGATGTGCGAGATCTTCCCTATTTTGATCATGAAGAAGAAAGAAATGAGGTATCATCATCAGAAATACATAATTGATCTATGCATGTTCCTTTACGTTTCTTGAATATTTTGATCCTTTTCCCTGCTATTGGTATTCTTAGATCTGTGCCATCCAATTCTGACAGAGCATAAGTAGCATTGTCATACACCATTTTAACTACATAGGGCCCAAACCATCTCTTAGCAAATTTCTTGATTGTACTGTGTTGATTATCAAGACTATTGTCATATACTAATACCCAATCTCCTACATGAATAGCTTGCGGTCGAAGACGATGCGTTTTATCAAACCTGTGTTTATTTCTTAATCGGGCTTCTCGAATTCGTTCAATAGCTATTGTCACATCTTCTTTCTTTCTTTCTAGTTGACGAATTCGAAGTGCAAGAAGCTCTTCTCTACTCATCCCATCATACCATGGTAGAACAGACCATGATATAATGGATTCCTCGATAGGCATTATCGGTTTTTGTCCATATATTAATTCTGCTGGCATAAACCCAGTAACTGAGCTATGTGTTGTTCTATCAGCCCATAATGCAAAGGGAAGCAATCGAGGCCATTCACTTGGTTTCCCATCACATGCTCTCACTAACGCTCGCACAATTGATGAATGACCACGTTCTATCTTGCCATTTGCTTCTGGATTATATGTTGTAGTCAAAGACAATTTAATCCCGAGCTTTGTGAAAAAAGTGTGGGCTTCGTGAGCATTCAACTCTCCTCTATCTGCAATAATCTTTCCAACACATCCATATCGGCATATTATTTCTTCTAATATAAACTTACAGATAACATTTGTCGTCTTTGTCCTTAAAGCCCGACCTTCAACTTGATTTGTAAGGTCTTCTCGAGCCAACACCAAATATTGCATTTGCCATATCCCTTTTGGCATCATAACAAGATCGATAGCCCATTTGTAATGCATAGCTAAAGGAAATGTTGGATGTAAACCATCTCTATGACGTACCATTGAATACATTTGACAAATTTCACATGTCTCAACAAATTCTTTCACATTTTTATACATACCATACCACCAAAATCGTTCCTTTACCTTTGCAAAGGTCGCCCAAACACCTCGATGACCAGCCCACAATTCTTCATGACACTCCTTGATTATCTTTTGTTGAGCCTCTGCCATGGAAATCACCCTTTGCGGACACATTCCTTTTCTTTTTGGATGCTTCCATAAGTGGCCATCATGTAGGAAAAAGCTTTTCGCTTTCCTTTTTAGCTTCTTAAACTGTTCATCACTCAAAGCATTATCTCTTTGCAAAGAACTTAAATAACGACCTAGCAAAAGCATTTCATCAGAATATTCCCTCTCTTGAAACAGGGCAAGTATAGAGCAGTCCTCTCTTTTATTGTTGTTAGAGGTTACAAAGTAATCAAGATTAGAACTTTCACTATCATATTGCATCTCTTCTTCATTCTCATATCGAGCTCTTGAAAGCATATCGGCAACTAAGTTATTCTTACCAGCTATATGGATGAAATCGGGGCTTAAGGACTTTATGTATGAAATCCAACGCAACATAGTAATATCTGGTGTGGAACAATTAGTAATCATTCCCAATAAGGGTAAACAATCTGTCTCAACAATCACAGGAACTCCAATTAGATAGTCACGATCTGTTTTTAATGCTGTTACTATACCCCATAATTCTCTTTTAACTTGAGAGTAAGCTCGTTGCCTAGAATTAAGTACCTTCGCACCAAATCTAATTGCATATCTATTACCTTCCACATCATTTTGACTAAGAGCCCATCCAATCCCAACTGGACTTGTATCTACTGTTACTATTATGGACTTGTTATAAGTATAATCTGGTTTTCTTAAAACAGGGGCATTAGAGAGAAGTTCTTTAAGATGTTGCATCGCTTGTGAATGCCTAACATCCCATTCAAAATTTTGATTTTTCCGAAGTAGTTGATAAAGTGGATCAGCTATATGTGCATAGTGAGGTATCCACATATGATAGAATAAACAAGCTCCAAGAAACCGACGTACCTCAGATGGAGATTCACATACATTTCTCAACCTTTGAATAGCATCTATCTTTGTTGGCGATGGCTTCCTACCATAAGGTCCACACATGTGACCGACCACTAATATTTCTTGTTGCCCAAAGGTAGATTTTTGTCCTGAAAGAGTTAAATGTACCTCAACTATTCTTTTCAAAACCTTCTCGCAATCTTTTATATGCTCAGAAACAAATTTTCGGCACCCATTCTCATCTAGAGACACATCTTTTTCCTCTTCAAGACATCCTTTCAAAGGTATATCATCAAGGAAAGGCATAGTAATATGCGGTATAAAATCTTTTAAAACTCTGTACATACCATTCATCATATGAGCTACTGAATTTGTTGCTCCTTGTGGCAGTGTGCACATCCTCAGAAGTCCAACTGGTGTCCGCATGGTAGTTATGTCCCTACTATCAATAGCCAGTTGGAATTGGTCATAACCAGAATATAAGTCTGCCATAGAGTAGATCGCTCTACCAGCAAAGGATTCTGTAAACTCATCAATAGTAGGGCCAATACCAACATTCCTTATGGTAACTTTGTTGACAGGTTGAAGATCTTGTATGAACCTTAGTGAACCATTCTTCTTCGGCACTGTAAACCATCTATTAGAATATGGGGCACTTGATGGTTCTAGAATGCCCATTTCAATCTTTTCATTTAGTAATTCAATCAGTTGTTGAACTCGTGATCTAGGTACGGGAATAGGACGAAAATTCCATGGAATGTGTGGCACTGTGAAGATGATCATCGGCTCTACAATATTAGGATCAACACAGCCTATTTCATTTGGTGCAAATGCAAAAGCCTTACCATATTGCTTTAACATATTCTTAAACTGAACCTGTTCTTCTTTTGAAAGGAAATCACCCTCACCAATTTGTAACTGACTCAAAGTCATCTCAGAAAATTTATGGCCAATCATATAAAGATCACGTAGAATTGGTTCATGAACCACTTCTTTCTTCTTATGTTCACTACCTTTCAGTACTGGTACTGCAACATGCTTTATTTTTTTGTCCACTGTTTTGTATTTAGTATGTACATATGCATCCATCTTTTGAATATGTTTTTCAACAAATTCAGTAATTACAACATACATTTCAATCGAATTGACAGGAACTACCTTACTTTTACTACATGGCGCACTCAAATAACTCGACAACTCACTTAATGTATCTGAAAAGGAAATTTCATCTACAATTTCTATAACATCTTCATCTTCTTCTATCACTTTGTACAATCACATAATATCTTGAACTTCTAACACATGTGTTTTAACATTCTTTTGGGCAAGTTGCAAATTCGAGAAACACGTCATACCTTCAGATGAAACATGAAAACAACTTAGGGAAGACGAGGATTTACGACCCTTAAGGCCATTGTAGCCTTGTTTTGTAATGGCCCTCTTCTGAAATCCTGAATCTCATGATTACCAAATTCCTTTTGTCCAATAGGCATAGGATTATTTCTTAAACAATATCTATTTCTTTCATGATTTGGTCGAATAGTAAAAAATTGGACAGCTTTCTTACCATCTTGACTTCTTACTCTAGCGTAAGCAGACAGGTCATCCAATACCTTTGTCTCCATTCTAACTGCGGTGATGTATGGTTCTCCCAATGTGACCAAATAAGATGCATTTTCCTGCACAAAGAAATGTTGATCAACTTGCACATCACCAATTGTTACCAGCACATTCGGGCATGCGCCATAAAGACCACTAGTGTCAGAGGTAGCAGTTTTCACTCGCCATCCATGATTTGTATCAACCGGCCATTTCCCTCTATCATACATCTCTACAGACATTAAGTTAACATCAAATCCTTAGTCTATGAGTGCAATGCATGGTTCCGATAAGTTTTCAAGCTTTATAGGAACTTCGGTAGTGGCACGTGCCCAATGGTTTCGCATATAGTGACTCTTAACAACATCTTCATCCTTTGCATTTACATTATTTGTACTAACAATACGATAATCATCCTCATTTTCCATTTCAAGCACACACACATTCTTGTTTTTTAGCTCATCAATTACTTGTCGTTTTCT
>CAKZGI010000210.1 GCA_936914905.1 uncultured Trichormus sp.
ACCCTTGCTCACAACATTGCATCGAAAATTGTTTTTTTGGGGTTCCGCTCGGCTGTCATTAGCAGGCAGAGTGGTGGTGGTAAATCAAGTATTGCTGGCTACTTGTTGGTATATTTCCTCATGTTGGATTTTGTGTAAGTCTTCTGCAGGTCAAATAAGAAGACTAGTTCGGAATTTTTTGTGGGCAGGCCAGGACCGATATGCTAGGCCCAAGGTGTCTTGGGATGTGATTATTGCTCCGGTGTCAGCTGGTGGTCTTGGTGTTATAGATCCTGTGGATCAGAGTAGAGCACTACTTGCAAAATATGTAGTACGAGGGTTGCTGCCAGGGGGAGAATTGTGGAAGAAACTATTGCTAAATAGATTACATCAGACTTGCCCTTCTACAAGAGGTCCATGGTCGCAATCAATGAGATGGATTTTCAATCAAGATTTGCACTATACATGCTCAAATAACTGGGAGGATAAGTTCTTTAAAAGTTTATGGCAAGCATGGCAACTTGTGCGAGTGGGCTTGCGGCAAACAACACCTACTACCAAGGAGGACTTTTCTGCCTTAAAATTGATATGGAATCCTTCTTTTAAGCTGCCGTCGGGGCACCAATTAGGTGCTCGGACACGATTGGCTTGGGGAAAAATGCAAGAAGGTCCTGCACGCACAATAGGTACATGGCAAGACTTCCAAAATATGTCAAGGATGAAAAAAAAAGAGGTTAGTTGGAATACGGGGTGCTTCTATAATGTGTCAACAATTACAAGAAGTGATGTCCACTGTACACATTCCTTCAGCCTCGGCTCAATATTGTGCTTGGTGGGGAGCATTTTCGAACCTAAATGTTTTATTAGCGGTTCGAGGGTATATTTCACATACTCACTGGTTAACATTTGATGTTGATAATGTTGGCCGTCTACAACCCGGGAGAGATGATGTTGTTTTGGAGCATGCCAAGTTTGAGAAGGTTCGTGTGGTAGCCTGGGATGGTTTAAAGTGGAGAATTGATCCCGATCTAACAAATTTTGAAGTGCATTGGGATTTATGGGTATGGGAGAAACGTCCACTGGCTCGTCTACAATGGGATCCTGGAGGCTTGTCTTGGCAGGTTCCTTGGGCTGCGGAAGGTAATTTGGTCTCTTTCTTCAATTACTCTGTTAAGATTGGTAGAAATGTTTTGGCAACATCAAGACAGAAGCTGCCAACAATGGCTAGGCATTGGGAAGAACAACATCTTTCACAACAATTTCTTAATCGATTTTGGAAGTCTCTTTGGGCACGCAAGCAGGAACGCAAGATAACTTTGTTGCAGTGGATGACGGCACATAGAGTGGTGCCCGTAGGATCCTGGTTACGTGGGCCATTGCGTGATATTAGGTGCGCAAACTGTGGTGCGCATGAAACAATGAAACATTGTTTTTGGTCTTGTACGGCAGCGCAACAAGTTTGGGGAAGGGTGCTCCGTTTGCTGACACATTCACATTTTCAAGGTTTGGTTTCTTGGGGCATTATTGCCTGGGCAACTATGGACAAGCAGGCACATGCATATGAATCTGAATCGGTGGATTTTATGTTTGTTTTTGCCCACCACAATTTATGCAGACTCCCTTATGATTTAAATGCTTTTCATGGTAGACAAAAAGAGATGCAGGAGTTGTGGGAGATATTGTCAGGGATAGTGCAGTGGACTCTATGGACAGCCCAATGTTCTCTGGTATTTAAACAAAAGAGGGTTCCTACGGTCGAATTGGTACAAAACATTTGGGTACAACTTGTACATACACTCAAAGGCCAATATGATGCTCTAGTGGGTACTTCGGATGCTCTCATGAGTAAACGCTTGACTTTTTTGCAGCAGTGGAAACATTGGCCTTTTTTCGTTTTATGTCAAGGTAAACCATGTTGGTCCTACAAACCGCCAGTATGGTTATATCCACCCTTGCGATGAAGACACGGTGTGTTCATGAGGTTGAGGGAACAAGCGAAGCTCCTGCTGGAACGATAAGACAACTACAAGCTTTGCCAGCTAACATAGAATAGCTGCGAAGAAGAGGAAAACCCCATTTTTATTAGGAAAGGAAGATTGTCAGATTTTGGAACAGCGAGACTTTTTGCCAGACATACTCGTCGCTTTGCCAAAAGTCACGTTGTTCAAAAAAAAATATTTCTACAGTTCGGGAGTAGGGTGTGTGGCCTTTGGGTTGAAATCTAGCCTTCGGGTGTAAGTTGTGAATTCGGGCCTTCGGCCGGTGGGTAGCCTCCTGGCCAAAAATCTCCGCTTCGGGCGTTGTGTGGCTTTCAGGCGTTGTATGGCCTTCGGGTCCAAATCTACCCCCTATGTGTTACTTTGTGTGGCCTTCGGGTTGAAATGTAGCCTTCAGGCGGTATTATTAATAACTAATGATAGGATATTCAAAAGGGAAAAACAAAAACACACTTTCTATGAATTATGTGTACGAAGTTACTATATTGGAATCTTACAAAGTTTTCAATGGCCGGACAGGCATTATTGTTTGTTTTGTGATACTTAACTTCATGTTAGAGTTTTGCACATTTTAGCATAGAGCGGATTCAAATTTTGATCCTTATTTTCCTCTAGCTCTAGGTTGGATAGCTCTAAAAGTCGATTGCATGGTCCACTATTATTCCCCCAAATTAAAGATTGATCACACTAAAGCAAAGCTCTCTTAACCAAACTAGTCATAAGGGAATTGTTGTTAGGAAACAACATATGGAAGCTAG
>CAKZGI010000211.1 GCA_936914905.1 uncultured Trichormus sp.
GCTTGCTTGCTTGCTTGCTTGCTTGCTTGCTTGCTTGCTTGCTTGCTTGCTTGCCGGGATGTCGTTCAGTCTTCCGTCCCCAATAGAATAGATAGGTAATCCGCTCTCATGCTTGCTGTAAACTTTCGTTTACGGGAGAAGTGGCACTCAATCGGGCCTGACCATAATGTGCCTATAGCAGGCAGGGAGCATATCCGCGTCTATCTGGCAACACGTCGAACGAACGAATAGGGCATGGTCACCCGAAAAAGACTCCGATTTGCTGCTTTCGGCCTCATCTTTCACCAAACTACCGGGCTGCACGATGATTTTCATTCGTCCGCTTTGCCTTCAATCGTGCTTTCTTTTGCGACATGCTATGGTCTCGGCCTCCCTTCGCGGGTTCTGGTTAGTCTCATGCCTGTATGCAACCTTTTTCGACCGCAGATGATCTAACGGCCGCCCCACCTTTTCCATCAATGAGTACTCCTAACGCATCAACTACACAACCCGGCATGGCCTTTCCTACAAGAACGTCCACAATAGATCCAGTGCGCTTGACCATATCTCCTTCTTTAATGGCGGTATCACTACCGGATATAACAATTCCTACATTCTCATTCTCAGAATTCGAAGCCATTCCTTTCACACCGCTGGCGAATTCTACCATTTCTCCTGCTTGAATCTTGTTCGATCCATAAACACGTGCAATTCCATCCCCAACCGATACCACTCAACCGATCTCATCCACTGGCAATTTGGTGTGATAGTTGGTAATTCTTTCTTCCGAGATAGTAGATGGTTATTCCGTTGCTCTAGCTTTAAACAATCTCGTTCCCTTTCTCTTCCGTCGAATCCCTTTCCTCGGCACTTTATACCCAGGGCAGTCTCCTGCATTCATGGCAGTTCCTAGCAAGAAAGAGATGGGAAAGGGAAGTAACCTCACGACGAGGTGAACCATGTCATTGATATAGAGGGGAGGGATCGGACCTTCCCCCAGTGTTGGTTTGCATTATAAAGAAAGTAAGTTTTGACAGAATAGACTGGGTGAATGAAGCGCTAAAGCCGTGTATCCGTAGCTATGCAGAGACGGAGAGAAATAGATATATACAACTGAAAGGTGAGGGACTACGCGGAGGGAGGGCATCCACATAGCTCTAAATCATAGGATCAAATTCCAGAGTGAGCCCCGCAGTGCAACTACCTTTCGCGGAGCCTTATGGGACTCTTTCGATTGGCAAAAAAAAATGGATATTTGTCGTATGGAGAAATTGGATGAACGAATAGACGAGTAAGGTATTAACTAAACTGCAATTATTCTAATTTGAGTCGACTTTTTCCATTCCATCTCCCCGCTTCGCTGCTCTATTCGGGTTTATTCCTTCGCCTTGCTCGAGCCAAGCCTTCCATGACCTGCTGGGCTGTAGGACCAATCCAAACCTTCTGACGTTGGTGAGTAGAGACAAATAGCTCTATGGTGGTATTTAGACACGACGTTTTTTAGGGGGTCAGCATCCATTATGTAGCATTGGGATTACGTCGTGAATTCTGATAGTAACAGGACCTCCCTCTTTTGAACTTTTCGGCGAAAATCCCTTTCTTACAAGACCAATTCCTTTTATTTTCACTTCAACTGACCTAATTTCGGGTTAAGTGGCAGCTTACGCGACACGTTCCGCAGTTGCTTAAGCTGCATACTTGTCCGAGCGACGGAAACCCTTAAACCCTCTTGAACAACCTGAGGAGGACCCTGTTCTTTCATCTCCCTTGCAATTTATTATGATAATGAAAGTATTACTAAAAGTTGGTTAAGTATGGGCAATACCGTGGTGCTTTCTTGGCTTTTAGTGGTGTTTTCCCCATTTCTGTTAGCGGCGCGGCTACTATTACTAGTGTTCAGAAGGCTGCTTTTACATAATTGTATTCTTCATTTCTATTCCTTCGGTTTCGTTTTCTTCCTGGCGTCTTGCCTTCTCTCATTTTTGTGAATGAAAAACGAATTATTCTTCTTTCGTTGATTGATTGAAACTTTTCTTGACTTGCGACAGATCTTAACATTGCTGTAGGTTCATTAACCACGTAATGGCAATCCTGCTTTGTGACGGAATCCGCGGTAACGGCTGATATTAATTAATCATTTGATATATTACTAAATTTCTCTCTTTAATTCCGAATCAACTAGGAAATTGTTTCAACGTACTATTATGCTAATCTGGTCAATTTAGTGCCGAGTCAGATTACTAACCTTAGTGTTATCGCCGGGACCTGATTAATCACAAACCCAAGTGGCTTTTTTGGGTCCAGTTCCGGAGATTTAGGTTGAGGCAAGTCTGACTTATTTATTGGAAACTGATTTGGTTCCTGGAATATATGACGCGATTTGTTTCTTTTCTCCTTGTTTTCTACGTATAATTTCATTTCAATATTTTATACCTCTTCCTTTATGAACTTCAGGGGGTTTACAATTTTTGACGCTAACAGCGGATTAAGTAACTTTTCAGG
>CAKZGI010000212.1 GCA_936914905.1 uncultured Trichormus sp.
ATTGTCTAAATAATTTAGGACAAGAATTAGGAATGAACCGAGAAAATCCGATTAACATTACACAAGGATATTCTCGTGACCATCGTCCAGACTTAAAACAATGTATATTGGATTTAATAGTAAGTAGTGACGGAGATATACCCTTATTTTCTAGAGGAGCATCAGGAAATGAATCAGATAAATCAGTATTTTCTCAAATCTTGGTGGAGTATAACAAACAAATAGATTTCGAAAGTATAATGGTGGCTGATATTGCATCATATAGCGAAAGTAATTTAAAATCAATGTCGAATATGAAATGGATAATTCGAGTACCTTTATCCATTAAAAAAGCTGAAAACTTGGTCAAAGCATTTACCAGTACAGAACTGAAACTAAGTGAAATCAAATTATATAGCTATCAAGGAGAAAAAGTATCTTATGCGGGAATAGAGCAAAGATGGCTATTAGTGGAAAGTGCAGAGAGAAAAAAAGCAGACTTAAAGAAATTAACCCAAAGCATTCAAGAGGAGTTCCTAAAAATCAGTAAATAAGTAGGTAGATTAGTCAAAGAAGAATTTGAACAGAGATCGTTAGCAGAATTAAAAATTAAAGAACTGGCAGCAAAATTAAAATATCATAAAATATCGGACTTAGAAATTACCGAGAGGTTAAATCAAGGACAAGCAGTAGTTTGTCAAGTAAGAGGCAAACTAATAGAAACTCAGGAGTGAATCACCCGACATCATAACTCTTATAGTCGATTTATTTTAGCAAAGAATATTTTAGAGACAACCGAATTAGAAACCATAGCAATATTGAGAATATATAAAGAATATCAATCAATAGAAAGAGGATTTAGATTTATCAAAGACCCGTTATTTTTCGCCGATAGTCTTCTTGTTAAAAATCCAGAAAGAGTGGAGACAATTATGGCGTTAATGGCATTGTGTCTTTTGGTTTATTGTCTGGGACAAAGACAATTAAGAATCTCGTTAAAGACGCAAAAAGCTACAGTTGAAAATCAACTGAATAAACCTACAGAATCCCCTACTTTACCTTGGATATTTCAGAGCCTCTGCCTTGGGTAGTTTCCCCGACTTGAAGCAACTAGTGTATGTTTTCAAGGGATTCATCTTCTGATTACACAAGGAGTTCATAGGATTCTGAACTTGACAGAGGAACGTTGTCGAATTTTCCAATTCCTACCTACAGCTTGTCAAAAGTATTATTTATCTTATTAGTTTTTAAATCTCTAATTCTCTATTGCATAGTCTTGTATTGTCATAAGTGATTGAAAAATTCGAATTAAACTTAAACATTGTTGTCTAACTAGCTTTCTTTACACAATAAGAAATCTGGAACTTTGAGGTACATAATTTATATTTTCATGGCTACTGGATTTTTAAAAACTATAGTTCTGAATTGCCTGATTGCCTGTAAATGTAGTTTAGTTATGCTACTTATTAAAGTGCGCAATGTGGGTATGAACATAGTGGTACATCCCATCCATAGTGGGAAATAAACCAATAAGCGTGGGTCAGGAATATAGCACAATTGCCTGGATACCAGAAAGTGAAGGGAGTTGGGTATTACCTTTAAGACATGAACGAATCACAAGTGCCGAAAGTCCAATCTGTTGATAAGTTGACCCCTGGAAGAGTTGCTCAAGGGTTGGGTGGAGTTTTTACTTTTTACAGTCACTGGTACTCCCACCTGTGCACCCAAACCTCGAGGAAAGTCTCCTGGTTGGCAAACAGGAAAAAAACGTCACCGTAAAAACCGATACCCAGTTGTCAGAAAACAGTATCTCGACCACGTAAAGAACCATCAGTTACTGTTTAATACTGAAGATTATTCATTATTTCATTACGTCTCTGATTAACTCAGCCGTGCTGGGCCGTTTTCCATAGCTTAGTCTAAACTCCAGGTACTGATGGACTCATGGAAATGACTAACCACGAATCTACAGGAGCAATAATTTATAGATTACTTTAAGTATCGTAGGCTGGGTTAGCGAAAGCGGAACCCACAATCAACAATTCACATCTCAAAATTCAAAACAGTGCATAAATTCTCATTATTTTCAATAGAAATGCTAGTATAAATAATTGACATCCATAGACAAAGACGAATTACTATCTTCTACAATTAGAACAATGTCCACAACGCCAATTTACAACTTCTTTACCAAAACCAAAAATGTTTAACAAAAACTGCCAATAACACTTTTTAGTATTCAGATATTCACTCCTTTGTTTAGTAGCTTGTGACTGCATTTATGGCAAATTTCCCGACTTTGCAGATATCTCATAATGAAAGGGATCAAGCGAATAGACCTGTCGGGAAAATTAACTTGGTATCCAAAAAATGGTAGAAGGGAACTTTGACGGTCTACCAAAAGTAAAAATCCACTTAATCATATTCAAGAATATCTACATCGTAGAAAACAAATACTGGGAATAACTAACCATCAGTTTCAAGACTTGTTA
>CAKZGI010000213.1 GCA_936914905.1 uncultured Trichormus sp.
CCAATGGAATTACACCCCTAAACCAGAGTTACAGGTTATTTAATCCACTATCCTATCTAGTTTTTCACTCTATAATGCTGAATACGGAATAAGATAGAATCAGGATGGGAAAACCCCGCCTATAAAGTTAAAAATCTACCCCTCGCTTTAATTCCACCCCTTGATTAGCATAGTGCTTATGACAATAAACCTCAGAATGAATGCTGGCTAAGTCAAAATATGCAGGTTGATTTTGACAACGACCGGTAATAATAACTTCTGTATCGCGGGGTTTACGCAGCAAAGCTTGAACAATCGGGTCAACAGGAAGTAGTTCTAAATCAACAGTGGGGTTGAGTTCATCGAGAATGATGGTTTTATAGATTCCAGATGCGATCGCAGTTTTGGCAATTTCCCAACCTCTCTCTGCTTCCACATAGTCTAATTCTTGGCGAGAATTCCTCCACACAATGGCATCCCGTCCACAACGTTGATGATCTACCACTTCAGGATAAGACTGTTGCAAAGCTGCGATCGCCGCATCTTCCGTATAACCACTGCCACCCTTCAGCCACTGCATAATTAACACACGCGTAGACCCAGGGTGATTTATCCCTCTGCCAATAGCCTGTAAGGCTTTACCCAAAGCACTAGTAGATTTACCCTTACCTGCTCCAGTATAAATTTCAATCCCTTCCAGCAAAAGTGCTTCAGCCGTCGGATGGTGCTGAGGTTTCATTTCCGAATGTAAATCGGCAATATCTAGTAGCTGTTGCGGTGCAGCCCTACCAGTCGCAATGATTTCCAATTCCTGGGGTTTAGATTTTAAAGTTTGTACCACCTCATTCACAGGGAGTAAAGCCAAATCTAGAACCGGGTTAATTTCGTCTAAAACCACAACTGAATACAACCCAGATGCGAGCGCACCCTTGGCCACATCCCAACCCCGCGCAGCTTCTGTTCTATCAAAAGGAGTAATCTCATCATGTCCAAAAAACTCTGCCCTCCCCGTGCGAACCTGATCAATCAAATGAGGAAAACCACGCTGTAAAGCCGCGATCGCCCCATCTTCATCATAATCACGTTCTGGCCCCTTCAAAAACCTCAACAATAAGACGCGATTAGAATCACTTGGTGTATTTATTCCCAAACCAATCGAGCGCAGAACCACCCCTAAAGCCGCTTGGGACTTACCTTTCCCAATGCCATCATAGAGGTGAATTTGACCAGTGAGCCGTTCAGAACGCACTTGCGCTGTGCGAATACCGATCCCATTTCTTGTCATCTCTGGAAAAGCTATAACGTGGTAGTTTCTTATTTTACCCAACCTTTTGACCAATGAGGCAGGCTAATTTTAGCTAACATAACCGTATAAGGTGCAATCCGATGTATTAATAAGATTAATCAAAATATACTGGCAAAAAAAGATAAAAAATGGTACTAAGAATGAGATGATTTCCACAATCATCCGTATGATCTCAGTTATACTGTAAAATTAACGTTATACTGTAAAATTAACTCCTACTCTTGACGGTTTATGCCTGAAGAATTGTCACTTCCCAGAATTTTCCCCATCGCTGCAATGTTGTTTGAAACTTTATTTTTACTAGTTGCCATTTCCATAGAAGGGTATGTTTTGCATAGATGGCTAAAATTTGACAAAAAAACCAGTATTTTTTATGCCATAGCCATGAACGTTTTTTCTAGCGTCTTCGGATGGAATATATTTTTTCTACTTGAGCCAAGATTAGACATTAAATTAAAATCAGAATTAATAAGCTATATATTCTTTAATAACTTTAGAAATCCTGGAACACAGAGTACCATAATTTTTCTGGCTTTTTTAATCTTCCTTGGTACTTTTTTGATAAAGTTTTTATTGATCAAGATTCTAATTATTACCTTAAGTGAAATTGGGGGAAAAGAAGAAATTGAAACCTCTCAAAAACAAAAATTATATAGAATTGAAAAAATGCAATTGCAAGACACTAAATTAATTACTACTACATTAGTAGCAAATTCTATAAGCTATACAGCCATAAGTTTTATTTTAGTAATTCGCAATTTATCTATAGGACTAAAGTAACTTAATCAAATATAATTAATTTAAGGTGATACTATGAATTCGTCTTTCTTTAAAGAAGTAATACTTCTCTTTAAATTTATTCAGGATCTATTGTTAGGAATTCAAGAACTGATCATGCCCCCCAAGGCTTTTTCTTGGCAGGTATTGATATATTTAAGTGTTTTTTCATGGGGAATTTCATATCTTGCCATAGGTTTTATTAAAGATATAATTGCATTTTCGGGTTGGTTATTTTTGATAGCTGGTACAGCTTGGTATACTACAGACGATCCTTTAAGAGTTCCTGGTACTTTCATGCCAGTGGGAGCATTAATAACCGGATTATTAGTCAGTGTTTTTGCCTTTGGACATGAAGTAAATGTAGTCACACCTAAAACTATCGTTTTCTGGCCAACGATTGCAGCCATCATTACAGCCATACCAGAATTTTTTGCAGGTACAGGTACAACTTCAAAAGCTGCCATTCCCAAACTAGAAGTACGCCAAAAAGTTATCATTTTGCTGGCTTGGTCGATGTTAATCAGTTGCTGGCTTCAGTTTTACTTTGTTCTAGATAAATGGTTAAAAGAATATCCTAGCTTATCTGCACAGAATTTTCTGCGTAGCACTTTTGTAATTAGACTAGAACCAAAATCCAAAACACCTCAAAACGGTAATATTATTTTAAATAAAATGCAACCACTAGTAGAAGAACAAATATTTGGCAAACCTTGGTCAGAAGTAGAGAAATGGTTAATAGAAGCGAACCAGGAACTGGGAAATTTAGGTAAGGGTGTCATTTTTAAAAACCTAGAAAAATACGATGAAAAGGGACTATGGGGGATTGAACCGCGTGTAGTCAATGTCAAATCAGGATATAGATTAGATATTCTGACAATTTGGACAGGTCCAAGTGCAAATACACGCGGATTTTATCTCCAGAAGTCTTGTTTAATTCAACCAGTTGCAGCTGTCAACAAACAAGAAAATCAAAACGCAGTAGCAGAAATAGAATGCGATCACACCAACAAATTTTTTATAGGCTCACCACCACCGAAGCAATGAAGATTCAAAATTCAAAATTCAAAATTCAAACAACAAACAATATGAATGCAACCAGAACTTTTGTAATGGCTAAAAATGTGTTTAAGGAAGTGATACGTGATCGGGTCCTGTACATCATCGGTTTTTATGCAATTATCCTCGCAGTTGGTAACGGCACAATTTTTGAATTTGCAGCTACAACCCAAGACAAAATCTTCTTAGACTTTGGTTTAGCAGCAATGAATATCATCGGCTTAATCGTTGTCGTCTTTATTGGTACAGGACTAGTTAACAAAGAAATTGAAAAGCGCACCATTCTTATGTTAATTGCTAAACCCATCAGTCGCAGTGAATTCATCACCAGTAAATACTTAGGATTATCAGGTGTATTAGCTGTGCTTATAGTAGCAATGACAGCAATTTATTTAGTATTTTTACAACTTGGTAAAGTACCCTATCCCACAACCACCATTCTCATTGCTGTACTCTTTTTATTCTTACAATTAACATTAATTACTGCTGTTGCTATTACATTAGGAGTTTTTACCAGTTCCCTCATAGCTACCGCTTTAACATTTGCAGTCTATTTAATGGGGAATATTACACAAGATTTAGTTGCACTTGGTCGTCTTAGTCAAAACCCTGGTATAGAAAGAATTATCCAAGGTTTATATCTTATTCTCCCCAATTTATCTCGCTTAGATTTAAAAAATGATGCCGTTTATGGACTGCAAGCAATACCTGATACGGTGACATTAATAGGTAATGCAACTTACGGCTTACTGTACAGCTTCATGCTGTTAGCAATAAGTATTTTTATCTTCTTAAGAAGAGAATTTTAATAAACAGGGAACAGGGAACAGGGAATAGGATACAGGTGATAACTGAAAACTGATAACTGATTTACCCTTCTCCCCAAGTTTTTAACTGGAAATAAACTAATACCAACGTCACCGCTAAAAAAACAGTTGCTACTGCTGCGCTTAACCAAAATCAAATTGACCAACAGGTTCTTGATAAGTCTAAGAAACTAGCAAATTAGTAGAGTTCAAAGGACCACCACCTGTAATTACATAAACAGCTTCAAAACTCCGCAATGTAAAAATAGCGGTAGTGACTGTGGTAAATATTAAAGTAGGTCTTAATCCTGGTAAAGTAACGTGCCAAAATTGTTGCCAACTATTTGCACCATCTAATTCTGCTGCTTCATAGTGATAGAGAGGAATTACTTGCAAACCTGCCAAAAAAAGCACCATATTGAAACCTATTTGGAAACAAAGACCAAATAAAATTATGACTGATATTGCCAAGAAAGTATCACCTAACCATAATATGGGAGGAATATCAAAAAAATTCAACAGTCCATTAACAGCACCCGTATTTTGAAACAGCCAACGAAATCCTAAACGAGCAGCAACAAGGGAGATAATAGAAGGTAGAAAATAAGCACTTCTCAAAATACCCCGTAAGGCCAAAGAACGATTTAATAATACTGCTAATCCCAAGTGAATAACTAAACTAGGAACAAGACTACCAAGGGTAAAATAAGTTTTATTAGAAAAAACTTGCTAAAAATCAATGTTCAAAAACTATTGGCCTTTGTTTTTGACACCTACCAAATAAATACCAGTGGAAGTGAAACTACCAGCCGTGAAACTGAGATAAAACAAATAGGCAATTGGCCAAATTATAAACAAGATTAACAAAATTAGTGCTGGATTCAGAAAAATCCAAGCAGCAACTGTATCATTATCTAGCAGTTCCATTGAAGGCAAACGAGGTTTTTTCATGGTAATCTTAGTACTTCAGACGATATTCATAATTTTATGAATAAATATTCTCCTACTGAGGCAGCATCTAGCCTAATTTGTCCCGATATTTCCCAACAAAATTTCCAGTCGTTCAAGTTGTTGAAGTTAGGAATAATGGCTTCTGGAAATGGCAGCAATTTTGAAGTAGTCGCCCAAGCTATTGAAGAAAGGAAACTCAACGCTAAGATTCAAGTTTTAATTTATAACAATCCATCAGCTAAAGCAGCATTAAGGGCAAAAAATCATGGTTTAGAGGCAGTATTATTAAATCACCGTGATTACAAAAAGCGTGAATATTTTGATCGAAAAATCGTCCAAATATTGCGTCAATATGATGTAGATTTGGTGATTATGGCTGGCTGGATGCGCCTGGTGACACAAAAATTAATTGATGCTTTTCCTGACAAAATTATTAATATTCATCCGAGTTTATTACCTAGTTTCAAAGGAGTTCAGGCTGTCGAACAAGCGTTAGAAGCCGGGGTGAAAATCACAGGTTGTACTGTACATCTCCTGCGTTTAGAAATGGATAGTGGTCCGATTTTGATGCAAGCCGCAGTACCAGTATTTCCAGAAGATACAGCAGAAACACTACACGCTAGAATCCAAATTCAGGAACACCGAATTTTACCATTAGCGATCGCATCCCTCGCCGAAGGCATTGCTTATATTGGCGCAACAGGGAATCAGTGAACAGGGAACAGGCACAGAATTTTCACCCCAGTCCTTAATCCCCAGTCCCTAATACCCTGTATTAATGCTACAATCCTCAGTTAGAAACTATAGGATATCTCCATGCCCGTTGTAACTAACCCAATCAAGTTTGGTACGGATGGCTGGCGGGGCGTAATAGGTGATGAATTTACCTTTGAACGCCTAGCCTTAGTAGCCCAAGTTGCAGCCCAAGTATTACATAATACCTATTATTCTCATGTAAGTAGCCGCACCATCATTGTAGGTTACGATCGCCGTTTTATGGCGGAAGAATTTGCCCGTGTCGTGGCTGATGCTGTCACCGCAGTTGGTTTTGATGTGTTATTTAGCAAAAGCTATGCCCCAACACCAGCATTTAGTTGGGCGGCTAAAGAACTAAATGCTTTGGGGGCGCTAGTTATTACTGCTAGTCATAACCCTGGCACATATTTAGGCTTAAAAGTCAAAAGTGCTTTTGGCGCATCTGTACCACCAGAAGTTACCAAAGAAATAGAAGGTTTGTTAACAGTAGAAGTCCCAACCGCAGCTATACCCCGTAAGGAAGAGAAATTTGATCCTTGGCCTAGTTATTGTCGAGCCTTAGAAGGTAAAGTTGATATTGACAAAATTCGCCAAGCAATCGCAACTAGCAAATTAACATTATTTGTTGATGTTATGCACGGTGCAGCCGCTACTGGCTTGGGTAGATTATTAGGCAAAAAAGTTAAAGAAATTAACAGCAATCGTGATCCCTTATTTGAAGGTGGTGCGCCTGAACCCTTACCAAAATACCTTTCCGGACTGTTTGCAGAGATCAAAACTCATGGGGAAAGTAATAACTCAGGTTTAACAGTGGGTTTAGTATTTGATGGAGATTGCGATCGCATTGCCGCAGTCGACAAAAACGCTAACTTCCTCAGTTCCCAAATCTTAATCCCCATCTTAATTGACCACCTTACCCGCAGACGCAACTTCACAGGCGAAATCGTCAAAACAGTTAGCGGTTCTGATTTAATTCCCCTAGTCGCTAAATTACTGAACTTATCTGTATTTGAAACCGCAGTCGGTTATAAATACATTGCCGATAGAATGTTAGCCACAGAAGTATTACTAGGTGGTGAAGAATCCGGTGGAATTGGTTATGGTAGCCATATTCCCGAACGAGATGCCCTACTCTCAGCATTGTATGTATTAGAAGCAGTTGTAGAATCAGGCTTAGATTTAGGCGATTATTATCATGAATTGCAGCAAAAAACCAATTTTACATCAGCCTACGACCGCATAGATTTACCCCTAGCCAGCATGGAAGTTAGAGGAAAGTTATTACAACAACTACAAACCCAACCTTTAACAGAAATTGCCGGAAAAAAAGTAATTGATTGCAACACAATTGACGGTTATAAATTCCGTCTTGCTGATCAAAGTTGGTTAATAATTCGCTTTAGTGGCACTGAACCAGTTTTACGCCTTTATTGCGAAGCACCCACAATAGAACAAGTCCATCAAACCCTCGCTTGGGCAAAAACTTGGGCAGAATCTAATTAGAAGAGATAGGGGGAGAATAGCTTTCTATCTATTCCCTATTCCTTTCTTACTGTCACCTGTTACCAGTCACCTATTTTTAATGACTAAAACACTCGTAGTAGCTACAGGAAATCCCGGTAAATTACGGGAAATGCAAGCTTATTTAGCTAATTCTGGTTGGGAATTAACCCTCAAACCAGAAGATTTAGACGTTGATGAAACTGGAGAAACTTTTGTAGCCAATGCTTGTTTAAAAGCATCAGAAGTTGCTAAAGCTACAGGGAGTTGGGCGATTGCAGATGATTCTGGTTTAGCTGTAGATGCCCTCAATGGTTCACCCGGTGTATATTCTGCCCGTTATGGCAAAACAGATGCAGAACGTATTTCTCGGTTATTACGGGAATTAGGCTATACAGAAAATCGTCAAGCACAGTTTGTCTGTGCGGTAGCGGTTGCAAATCCTGCAGGGGAAATAGTTTTGCAATCTGAAGGTATTTGTCGTGGTGAAATTCTCTATACAACCCGTGGTGAAGGTGGTTTTGGTTATGATCCAATTTTTTATGTCCCAGAAAAGCAATTGACTTTTGCCGAAATGTCACCGGAATTGAAAAAGTCAATTAGTCATCGTGGTAATGCTTTAAAAAATTTAGTTCCTCAGTTGGTGAAGGTGTTAGGGTGACGAGGTTTTTGTGGGCTAATTGTTGTTTGTTGAGATTAAGTTTAACGAACCACGAAGGCACGAAGGAAAAGGAATAGGAGAAGAAGAAGAGGTTTGGTATTTTATGATTTTGTTTTAGTAGTCTCATGAATGCGTCGGCAAAAAAGAGATGCAATAAATAAATACTCATAAGCTTTTCTGGCTTCTTCTTGCTTTCCATGAATATATGCGAGTACGTTACGGACTCCTTTTACAAATCCCTGTAGCATCATCATCAAACCAAGCTGTTCGTTACGTAAAGTTTCTGTCAATAAATCACTACAGCAGATTGCAGATCAATGAGGTACAGAATGTAAATCGAAACCAAGACAGCAAGAGAGTTTTACTCCTGACTCATGACTCCTGCTTTAAATGCAAGAATGGGTTGGTGTATGCTAAATACTCTGGTTATTAATTTATCTCCATCTTCTGTTAAAAGAGGCTTATCTCTGATAAATTGCATTACGGCTTTAACTGATGTCTCTACAGCTTGAGAATAATGTCCATCTAAATTGGAAACTTCTATTAGTCTAGTTTTAGATTGTAATTTGCATATTACCAGTTGAGATCGAAGGAGAAATGGTTGCTTTAATTTCTTTACCGATTTTTTGTTCAGCAAGTCTGAGTTCATAATTTTTCTGCAAATCTATCCAAGATTCAGCACTCGTACCAAACCATTGGCCTAGCGGTAATGCAGAGTTGGTAGATGTTATGCGTTAAGTAACCTATAAATTTTATAGTTTAGCACAATCAAACCGCAGAAGGCGCTGTTGGTATGAAAGATGAAGAAAAATCTTAAAAACTTCTCATCCCCTCATTCAACAACGCCTACTATATAGAGATTCAACACTTACACAGCTTCTGTATTCTTTTCTCCGGTACGAATCCGTATAACTTGCTCAACAGGCGAGATAAATATTTTACCATCACCAATTTCACCAGTCCGGGCAGCAGCGATAATTTTATCAACCACCATATCTACCTGGGCATCTTCAACCACGATTTCTACTTTGAGTTTTTGCAAAAACTCCACGGTGTATTCCGAACCACGATAGCGTTCAGTTTGACCTTTTTGGCGTCCAAAACCACGGACTTCAGAAATGGTCATGCCCACAATTCCTGCATTAACTAAGGCAATTTTGACTTCATCCAGCTTAAACGGGCGGATAATAGCTTCTACTTTTCTCATTCTTTTCAATCCCTAAGTTCTAAGAACGTTGTTT
The DNA here is from genome assembly GCA_936914905.1 of uncultured Trichormus sp. Taxonomy (GTDB): domain Bacteria; phylum Cyanobacteriota; class Cyanobacteriia; order Cyanobacteriales; family Nostocaceae; genus Trichormus_B. Next base: position 9,037 of record CAKZGI010000213.1, read on the forward strand.
ATATATCTAACCAGATTACTCGTCTAAAGCTGTAACTATAGCTTTACTTATTTAATAGGAGTATTATGTATTTTATATCACCTCTTTTTTTGTTGCTGAAGTAGTGATCGCCAATCTGCGATCGCATTTTCTGTCCACAGCCAATTTTGAGCTAACTTATCTACTGTAAAACTTACCGGATCATTCTGAATCACCAGTTGACGCAGCTTAATCGCCTCATTCATATATTGCGCTTGTTTAGCAGCAGGTTGATTATTTACAGACTTATATAAACCCAGAGCTAACCCTGCATAGGCAGTTAAAGCCTCTGGTGGCATAATACTATTAGCATTTGGTGCTAATGGCAAGTTTGTGTTCTGGTTTTTCAGTGCTAAATTCACAGCTTTGAACCACGCATCATTAGCCTGATTCAGATTTCCTTCAGCATAATAGGCAAATCCCACTGCGTTATTATACAAAACAGAATTAGGTTGATCCCGCACAGCAATTTCCCAATAACGACGGGCATCATCAATACTGTATTTTGTCTCTCTCGTCTGGGCAAACTGCCAAGCCAATCTTCCCCGCATAAAGTTAAGAGCGGGATCTTCCGTTTGCTTGGCGGGAATCAAACCTAAAGCCGTATCTGCTGAGGCTAAAGCCCCACGATTCAGCAATTCCTCCACAGCTTCTAACCCTGGCTGTAAATTACCTTGACTCAATCGTTCTGTTGCCGTAGCAGTAACAATACCTGTTGATGATTTTTTTAAGTCAACAGCTACTGGTTTGTTTTGAGGCGCACTCTGGAGAGGAATAGGTGGAATTTTGGCACCCCCCGACTGGCGATGATTAGACCACCAAATTAAACCAATGATGGCAGCTAACACACTTACACCCACAATCCCAACCATCGGCCATTGCCGACGAAGACGACGTGGTTGGTGAATTGGTGGTAATGCAATCTGTGGATAAACGACCTGATTACCTTCAGTATCCGACAAATTTGGAGTTCTTGAAGTTGATTTATCTCGCCAAAAATCTATGTCCTCTTGCTTCTCTGAAGCCTGTATTTGCTGACCTTGATGATTCTCTCCTACAGATGATTCTAATTCCGCCTTCATGGAAGTTTCTCTAGTGGGGACTTGTGGACTACCTAACTGCCGAAATAAATCCGCAACTATCGCCGAATCCTCATCATAATCAGGGTGATCATAATCCACTTCATCTAAAAGATCCCCCCAAGTATCATCCGCCAGCCAATCCAATTCAGAAGACTCCCTAGACAAACCCGAAGGTATCATATCCTCAAAATTTAAAGGTATTTCTAAATCATCTGCTGAAGCATACATTGAGTTAGCAGATGTTCCCATTGGTGACTGATATTCATTTAGCAACTCCCCATTGGCAGAGAAACTAATTTGGGGAGATAGAAAACCTTCAAATTCTCGATGCAGATACAGTATTGGTAACGCCCAGTACATCTGGTGAGAACCATAGGCAGAAATTAAGCCCTGACGCACCCGACTGACACACAAATCCAAAGGATAGCCCTGACTTAAGTTGCGGTAAAATAATTGTGTTAGCGTCAGCGCCACTTCATCAGGAATGCGTTCTGACATTGCCAAAACGCTTTTAATACCCCTTTTTACCAAGCTTTCAGTTAAGTTGCGTTCTCCTGTATCCCCAGATGTCTCAGATTTTGCCCTATATGCACCCAAACAGGAATTAAACACCGCCATTTGAATATTATTATTAATCAGCAACCCTGCTAAATCATCACCGCTAAGGGTTTCTGTTAAACCAGTTCTTCTACTAACTAAATAAATTTCTCCCCCGTTCGCACCCACATTACTATGACCAGAGTAATGAAGAACGTGATATCGTCCTTGTTCTAAAGCTTGGGTTAACTCTTCCCTTCCTGGTTGATCAAGAACTGTCAGATCAATTTCTGGGAGATAATGACCATTTTCTCCACGGGGATTTTGGCGATGTAGTTCTGTTTGCAGGTTAATAGCTTCTTGTTTGAGCAAATCAAGACGCACTTGATCAGTAGGGGAAGAGATGATCATCAACACTTTTACCCCGCAATCTTCCTGTTGTATAGGAAGATTGCGAGTTGGTAGTCTTGATGTGGAAGGAATTCCACTTTGGTAGCGGGAAAAGGCGATATAAGGACCCGTTGCCAAAGGGCGATCACCTGCGTGCATCACTTCCCACGGCAACCGCGCTAACTTAGTATCTTTGAGTCCCAAACGTAAGCGCAATACCTGTTGCTGATTCTGAGCAATACCTTGGGCAGTAATCCAACTATCTCTCAGAGTGCCTTGAAACAGTGCATTGTATAATTGCTGACCCAGTGCCACTAAGTTTACAGAGTTTCTGGCAATTGCATCCCCCTGTAGCACCAACTGTAAAGGGTCATTCATCAAATGTCCTGCTGCTGCTAACCACTCAGCCACAGGCCAAGTTACCAGTTCTTCTGCCAAAGGCACCCCAGGTGCGACTTGTTCCGTCCGCACCAAGTAGTCATTCTGCCCTACTGGGGTTACGGAAATGTGAAATTCCTGGGTCACAACTTCTCCTATTTGCCTCCTAAATTCGGTTTTCACCGTAAAAGTTTCTAGTGGTTTTTCCTCTTTTTGATACTTTAGATGAATATTTGTGAGGAATGTTTCTGATTTGGCGTTGTTTCGCCTTTTTCAGCTTATACAACTTTATCCGGATTGGATTACTTCCAACTAGAACACTTTATTGGTAGATGCACCTTGATCTTCAACTCCTCTGGTAGGTTAACACCCACTGGAGGTTTTCTTTTTAATTTTGGCAAAAAAAGCAATCTTTGACCCAAGAATTTCTTAAGAAAACTCCACAACAATAAATCCCCATAATTAAAATCAGGGGTTTCAAATCAGGATTTTATATTTCTGGCGCTGCGCCTCTGGAACTACATTTTTGTTTTCTCGTAAGAATTCAGGAGTCAGGAGTCAGAATGTTTGAGGAATTGGTTAATTATCAAATAGGTATTTTTGGCGTTAGCCTGAAAAAGCTGACTGCTGACGGCTGTTCGCGTAGCCTGCCGTTACGCATTAGCTGAATGCTTACGTTTTCTCCATCAATAAATCGAGAAGCGTCCTGAACGAAGTGAAGGATCTAGGCTTGTACCTTTAATGGTTTGGGATAAACTGTCTTTCCCTAGAACCCCATCACCTGTTTTCGGTCAGTTGGTTTGGGAAGAGATTCAAGGGTAAAGATTTTTTCTTCCCCTTTCCCCCTTCACAAACAAGTATTGCCACCCCAATAGCTATTGCTACCTTGCTGACTCCTCAAGTGCTGAATGCTGACATAATTTTCTCTCAAACTATAGAATATCTAACCCTAATAACCAACTCCCCTAACCAGCTACTAGCCATAGGAATTTTTCCTGTAAGTGACATCCACCTACATTTGGTAAAATTGATCCGGAGCATAGTAGTTAAAGCCAGAACGTTTATATGGTAGATGCACCCTGATAACTAATCTCCCCTAGCTGGCTAACACCGCTGGGGGTTTTTTTTCGTTTAAAAATATCAATGATAGAAGTGCAACCAGATTTTTCCGGAGATAATATCAAATTTACGAACATTAAATTAGTAGATGCACCCTGATAACTAATCTCCCCTAGTTGGCTAACACCGCTGGGGGTTTTTTTTGTTTAAAAATATTAATGATAGAAGTGCAACCAGATTTTTCCGGAGATTAAGATCAAATTTACGAACATTAAATTAGTAGATGCACCCTGATAACTAATCTCCCCTAGTTGGCTAACACCGCTGGGGGTTTTTTTTGTTTAA
>CAKZGI010000214.1 GCA_936914905.1 uncultured Trichormus sp.
TTGCTAATTATGGTTTTCAACCCCACTTCAGTGTCGCTATCCCTGCCAGTTCGGTGAACCCTTCCGCCGAAGAACAAGCACGTCTCTTGAAAGAGGTCCACCATGACTTAACCGTTGAACTTACTCTTGCCCAAGAACCACATAAGGAGTTAGCCGACAACCAACGAGCTGTAGCGCCTGGTATGGCTTTTACGTCAGCATATCACAACAACTTGACTGTGGGCTAAACTTGATTACAAAAACTTGGGGCTTTTTCCCATCATCGAACGAATAAACCTCGTGGCATTTCATCTCAATCTCCCATATTGATTTCGCACCCATGATGTTTTTCATACCTCACTCCTAGAAGCTTACCACGCCTCAACGCTTCCTGGAAGACAACTCACACCACTACCCCCCGTACAGTTGGAGACCGGGGACGGGTATGAGGTTGAGGAGATCCTCAACTCCAAGTTTGTGCATCGTAAACGTCATTAACTTGTATTATTGAAAGGATACCCGATTTCGGAAGCCACATGGGAGTCTGGGGCACATCTTACTCCTGAGCTAGTGCACGACTTTCATCTTCGACATCTATCCAAATTGGCACCGCCTAGAAGCCGGCCATAAATGAAATGGGTGAAAGCATGGCAATGGGAACATTATTAAGGCCCAAAAACGTTAATAACATGAGGATTAATAAGAGGTCTTGTTAACGTTAAAACCAACTTTGATAAATGTGTAAAAATGAAAACCACAAAATAAAAAATTGCATGGCCATGTATGCTAGAGTTAGTGTTCCACTACGTCTACTAGAGTTAATGTCCCACTACGTCTACTCATTGATGTAATGGCCAAACATCCTGATCCTACCATGCAATAGTCACTCGTATAGCTCGAGGGACCATAGCCAGATACAGTTGCAGCAGGTGGACGATCGTGCGCTGCAAACGACGAACAACCCCATCCACAGCAAGGAAGCAGAAGGATATCGATGGATACGAGCAAAAGTCAAGTCGGGTATGCACAAATTTCTGATACATTGCCTGTGCATTTCTCAGCTCCACATCCTCTCTACACTTCTCGCATGCGTATGTTCTCAAGAAAACCCTCAAGAAAACCTGCATGCGTATGTTCTCAACACATCCTAAACCCTCAAGAAAACCTGCATGCGTATGTTCTCAACACGTTCCTATGTTTATTTATTTCTATGCTAGGTCAAGGCAGAAGTTAAACAACCCACAACGTAGCGAATCTGATAAGAGGTATGCTCTGTTTGTAAATAGTGGATGGTCCGCTTCTTACATTCTATTTTCCAGGTGGGTGGTCCCTCCATATCCGCGGGTTATCAACTATGAGGTCTTCTGTCAGACACGTTACGACTTCCATGCAACCTACGGTCTATCGCTTGATGGCCGAGATCCAGGAAAAATAGACAAGGCCGAAATTAGTACAACAGACTGGTTATCTGTGTATGCATGTGAACGTCCAAAGGGAAAAATGAAGCTGAAAGATGTGAATCCGGAGTTCTATGAAACATGCATGGTTCTGCATCAGAAGGTATATCAAGAGATACCTGTGAATTATGAGCTCACATTAGTATTTGCAATAGGGTTTGCATATGAGTATTGCAAAACAGCCAGGGACTGCCCTGACAAAGAGAAGTACAAGGTGGCATGGGCAATTGGTGCTGAAGCAACGATAGAGCGGTGCAAGAAGATGGGATCGATAGAAGGTAAAAAATCATGTTAATTATGTTAATAACCAGTTGTTAATAAAAGTAATGATAATGTTAATTGAGGTTAATAATACGTTCTTAATGGTTTCTGTCACACTCAGGGAAAATGCGCCGGTTCAGTGCACAAAAATGTAAAGATGAGATTGATGTAAAAATACATCAAAGGGTGGCCAATAGCGGTCTGACAGTTCACAAACAATCAACAGATGTTGGGAATAGAGAAGCCGAGAAGCCAAGAGTGAATGAGATGCGTGCAGACCACTTAGAGCTGCTAAATCATATAGCACGGAGGATCGACGATGAAAAGGAGCAACTGGAAATTCTGTCACGAGACTTGGAAGCTGCTAAAATTGAAGAGGCAACAACAAGCAAACACAATGCTGCAGTAGAATCAATAAGGCTGAAGATCAAAGATGCAAAAGCTGAGTTGGAGAGCGTGGATGCAGTAGACACAAGCAGAAAGAAAGAGCTGGAAATGAAATTGGAAATTTGGAAAAGCTCTTTAGAACTGTTTGGAGTAGAGGAAGAGGTCAACCATGCCTGCTTCGACCTGAAGGTAATAGTTTTGTACTACTTTAGCCTCGGTGAATGTATGAATGAATGGAAAGTTAATTGTTGTAGGTTAAATACGATGAGAAAGTTGCCCTGATAGAGAGGCTGCGAGATCAAAGTTCATTTCTGGAGGAGATGCTACTCACCATGGATCGTAAGACATTCGAGACAAACTGTCCGTTGCCAATTCCTGAATATGCAGCAAGCACACATCTCCAGGTCAGTGCTAACTGTATGGGATGCGGTTTAACACTCGATATGACAGCTGCATTTCTGGTACATTTGAAAGCATGTGGTCATACATATCACCAAGGGTGTTTCAATGTGCTCTGTTCCACACGGACTTTGTGTCGTGGTGATTGTGGCACTGAGATCCCCTTGGCATTCCTGAGACCTGTATTCATAAAAGAGGGTTTGAAGTGCGAGCTCGTTCCTGCTCCTGGTCCTGTTCCTGGTACTAGTCAAGGTTTTGTACAAATTAGTGGTAAGATTGTTTATGCTTTGAATGCTCTGTTCTTAATGTTTGTAGTATGTTATTAGCTCTTTTGATAGTTCTTAATGTTTGTTATTAGCTCTTTTTGAGAGTTCTTAATGTTTGTAGTATGTTATTAGCTCTTTTGATAGTTCTTAATGTTTGTTATTAGCTCTTTTT
>CAKZGI010000215.1 GCA_936914905.1 uncultured Trichormus sp.
GGGTCAGGGGGCATCATCTACCAGTTCTCCATCTACCCTTCTGCTGTATAGATATGATTAGCACTCTTACACCTTATTTAATCCACTTTCCTTAGCGACTTAGCACAAGTAAGAAAAAGTATTTTTAACCGTGAACAATTATCACAATGGGATTTATCCTCCTGTATCAATCACGTTGAGATTTATTGATTCTGAAAAAATATCTACAGGCAACAGCCATATAGCAATTTCCCAGAAATTAGGAAAATCATTTATTGGACTGGAAATGAGAAGTTTTTGACAGCCATGACAAAGCAAAATCGCATAATATTGTAGTAGATTGTAGCAATCATCGAGAGTGAAATGCAATGTTGGTTGATTGGCTGGTCCAGGGGGAAAATCTGCAAAAAAAAAGGTGAATCCCTATTGTAACTACTCTCCAAGAGTAAACATCCTCTGAGGATGCCGTGACAATAAGCGATAATGCTGAATTTAAGCTGTTAAATAGTTCTTGATGAGGGTATGTGGATTTCTCCTAAACAAATTTTCCGTATCCATATATTTTCCGTATCCATATCTTGTGTTCCTAAAAAATCTGAATGTGCCTTTGGTCATGCTTTGAGTATGTCTTAAGTCGCTATACAAATTCTGCTTTCTAATCGAACAACATCTCAAACCAAGTTTCAGACCTATTCACAAAACACCCTGGCTGCTATGCGAGAAATGGGTCAAGGCATATTAATTGATTGTTGGTTGTGATCCCAAAGCTGACTCTACCCGTTTGATACTTCACTCCAAGGCTAAAACCACAGTATTACACTGAAGTCATGTTAACCGGTTTCCGTCGTGTTAAGTGCGTAGAATCTGGTGGTCCAGAACCCGGTGTAGGTTGTGCAGGTCGTGGTATTATCACCGCTATTAACTTCTTGGAAGAAAACGGTGCTTACCAAGATGTTGACTTTGTATCTTATGACGTACTAGGTGACGTTGTATGCGGTGGTTTCGCAATGCCTATCCGTGAAGGTAAAGCACAAGAAATATACATCGTTACCTCTGGGGAAATGATGGCGATGTATGCTGCTAACAACATTGCTCGTGGTATTTTAAAGTATGCTCACACTCGTGGTGTGCGTTTGGCTGGTTTGATTTGTAACAGCCGTAACGTTGACCGGGAAATCGAATTAATCGAAACCCCGGCAATACGCTTGAATACCGACATGATTCACTACGTACCTCGTGACAATATTGTTCAACACACAGAATTGCGTGGTATGACCGTTAACGAGTACGCACCTGATAGTGATCAGGGTAATGAATATCGGACATTGGCTAAAAAGATTATCAACAACAAAAATATTACCATTCCTACACCTATTGAAATGGAAGAATTATAATAATTGTTGATTGAGTTTGGTATTCCTGAAAGTGATGAAAATACAGAAAAGCTGGTTGGTAAGTCAGCTACTGAACCATCAGTAAAGAAATAGTACCAAAAAGTAATTAATGATTGAATTTGGGGAGTGTTACTCCCACCCTTTCCCCAATTTATTCAGATGTGAAAATTCAAATAGGTTTTTTCACATCTAATTTGTATTATTTAGGCAATATAACCCCACCACCAGAATTATATCTTATTGAGTTATGTAAATAATAAGCCTTTCTGCTTTCCTATTTTAACCAGAGATGCTGATTCATTGCTGGCTCCTATACCCAATTAGGGCAAAGATAAAGGGTCGATACTAGCTATTATTGAGGGGTGTCGTGTATGAATTTTAGGGTTTACGAAGTTATATAAATAAGTATAATGAACTATTTACAATTCTGATGTGATGAGAGTGAGATAAAGATGAAAAAAGACGAATAACTTGTGATAGACCACGTTAGTCCTGAAGTGAGACAGTTGATTAAGGTCTATGCGGTGGTTAATAACTGCACACAGGCAGAGATATTGGAGCGTATTGTTTTGGATTGCCACGCGCAGCAAAGCTTAAGCGAAAGACCTCCAGGGAATGAGGATGAGTAGGTTTAATGAACTACCTAATCTCCTAGCTATTCCGTGGAGGAGAAATATTTCAAGTGTGAAAAACTACTGTTAATAAGGGTAGGAAAGCAAATAGAAAGATATGCCAGGATTGTAATTGAGCTTCTGGTGTTGTTTCTGGTGGTGTTAATAAAGCATCTATTCTTTGTTCTAACCGATCAACTCCAGAAGAACCCAAAGCTGCACAGCACACTTCTGATGCTAGGGGTTGACTATTCATGACTAATAACAAAGATTCTGCTAATACCAACGGATCTACTTGGGATGCTGCATAACTGTCAGCTCGTAATTCCCGCAACATTAACAATTCTTGCCATAATGCTTCTGTATTGGGCAAACAAGCAGTGCAGGAACGCATCCAACCTAGCCAAAAGAACCAGAATGTATCCCTATAATGATAATGCCCTTGTTCGTGTGCTAAGACGCTTTCTAGATGGGCTGGAGAGAGGGTTTCTAGTAATCCTTGACTAAGTACTAGTTCTGGTTGCCAAAAACCCATTTGACCGGCAAATAAAGCCCCTGTTTGTAGGAGTCTGACTTGTTTACCAGCTAGATTTATTTGTGGACATTGACGGGCGGATGTAATGGATTTCCAGCCCTGAAAGGTGAGTTTGATGCCTAAGATGTTGAAAAATACCAGGAAGATTAAGGCTAGTAGATAGCTGGAGGAGTTGGTATACATTCCTCCCATTTTCCCTTGTGTACCCATGCAAACTACAGCTGTTGCTGTCATGAAAATGAGTAGGGGGGGAAAGAGGAATAAAAATAGCGATCGCTCCCATCGTAAATGCCAATTACCTTGGGGTATATTAGCGAAGTATCTTAAGCTGTAGGCTACGGTTACAGCAGTGAGAATCATTAGTAGATGCATAATTTTATTTTTCTCCCCTGGCTTCCCGTGCGGCTTGAATGCGTTTAGCGATCGCTTCTATTTGGTCACTAGCATCTTGATCTAAACTATCAGCAAAGGCGGCAACAACATCAGGATTACCCACTGCTAAAAATCGCTGTAACTGTTCATGTGCCTTAATCATCTCTGCTTGTTGCTTAGTTAGCAATGGCCGCCAATAGAATGCTTTTCCCTGTTTGTCGCAAGCTAACCAGCCTTTTTCAGTCAGACGACGCAGGACAGTCGTAACCGATGTATAAGCTAATTCGCGGTTAGGATCAGCCAGAATGTGGTCGTGTACATCTTTTACGGTAGCTGAACTCAGTTCCCAGACGATGCTGAGAATTTCTGCTTCTAAGGGACCGACGGATAATTGTTTAGGGCGATAATCGGGTAAAGGAGCCATGTCGATAATTTTAGCGAGGATGTTCTTTATATTTTTAGATTACAAGTTGACTGTCATTTTGCTCTAATTTAAAGATGAAGGTTTCGCGTAAAGACGCAATCTCCTAACGGAGATCCCACAGGGTAGAAGCAAAGGCGAAAAGGAAGAATATAGACTAAAATATTGAATTGGTTCAATAAGTAGGGGTAAGAGAAAAGAAGAAAAAGTTGA
>CAKZGI010000216.1 GCA_936914905.1 uncultured Trichormus sp.
CATATATAGAAATGTACATATGTATACACATATGGCTATACACACACATTCACACATACATCAATACATACATATATACATCAATAAATAATGAGCAGCAGTGTAGTAATGTAGCTAGAAATAACATTGTGTTTGCAGGCTTTGGAAAAGGGGGAGATTGAATAGCAGAATTTGTAAGTGTTGAATCGTCTCTTTATTTTGAACCTCCAAAATTTCAAGCACCACAAGTGGTAGAGATCAGTATTAATGGTAAGACAAATAGAAGACCAAAGAAGAGGTCTTTCAAATCGAGAGGGGAACAACAAAGCTTTAGCACATTCATCAATCAAATGTCCACTATTAATTATAGATTGTGTGATGTAATCGCTCCATCTAAAGGGAATGATAAATATGGGAAAGTCTTGTTTCCTTATGGATTTACAAAATATTTTCAAAATCAAGACGATCATGAACACAATCCAATAAGGATTCATGTGCTAAGTAAAGCATCCGATAGCTACGAAAGCTAGGTACGCAATGGAGGATTCTCTTTTATGTTAGGTGGCCCTCAAATGAGTGTTTGGGGAAAAGAGGATGCTTTTCAATTTCTTAAGAGCAACTATCACTTTATGCTCAACATTTAAAATGTGAGTCAGTAGTAAGGAGAATGGATTTAGTGGAGTGGTAGAATATTAGCATTAGTTGTAGGCAGAAGCTAGATAAGGATGGGATAAGGCATATGATCATTTTTTGGCCAACTAATGCTGAAGAGAACCCTAGATATATTTTCATACATGATGATGCTACATTGGATGTTAAAATGAATGTGTTGGGTCATTACTATTGGTGGTTGATTTGCAATGAGGGTTGTAATGGTGATATGGATGGTCCAGAAAAGAATGAACAAGCAAAGAAAAAGATTTGGAATGTGGCAGCCCTAGAGGCATCTAAGCAAGTTGTGTAAATGAGAATAGTTTCGTGGAATGTACAAGGTCTTGGAGGCCTTTTGTATAAACGTATGCGTGGAAGACTACGTTTAGAATTACAAAATGTACTTGTTGGTGGTCCAATAGATGTTTTGTTGCTACAGGAACACCATTTGAATCAGCGGAGATGTGCATCTTATGGCTCGATTTTGCAAGGTGAGTGGCTAACTTTCTGGTCAGCAGGGATAGGTACCTTTGGATCGAATGCTGGTGTGTGTATTTCAGTTAAGGCTAGATGGAAGGAAGACATTTTGCAATATAGTGAGATTATACCTGGTCGTGCTCAATTTGTTCTGTCCCGAGTTAAGGATGTGCAATTCAGATGCCTCAATGTATATGCACCGAATCGTGTTGCAGAAAGGATTGAGTTCTGGTCGTACCTAAGTGACGTTTTGCCTAATGTAGATAGTTGGTGCATTGCCAGGGATTTTAACATGATTGAGAATCTAGGAGATAGAAAAGATGGGGGACAAACACTTATTCATGGTGAAGAACTAGCTTGTTGGGAGAGATTATGTTTCAAGTGTGGGATAATGGATGCATGGTATTCACCATCGGTTATGAAATTGGCTAACTCTCTAGCACTCTCTAGATCAGATTGAAGGAATGAGGGTGCAAATATAGCGAGATTGGACAGATTTTATTTGTCTAACCTCCTTCAAGAATCAGGTGGTTTTATTGGTATTATTCCAAGAACAACCTTTTCTGACCATGCCCCAGTTAGTCTCTGTGTTTTGGATGAACGGAAAAGTTCGGATGTACATTTTAGGATAGCAGATGCCCTGGTAAATAATGTGCACTTTAAACCAAGGATGCGGAGAATTCACAATCGTTTCTAAGAGCTTAGAGGATCTAATGTGGAGAAGTTTGTGGATTTACTACTTGAGTCTAAGGATATGTTTGTAGAGGAAGCTAAACAAAAGTTTGAAGAATATAAACGAAAAGAACATTTGATTCATGCCTCTCTTAATTCTTTGCAGAGACTTCAAGAACGAACTCCTAATTGTGAATGGTTACAAAACTGTATATCTCAAGCTCGAAAGGATTTATTGTTGACTCAGTAGAAGAAAGCAGATTTTTTGTATTACAATTCACAATCTAAGTAGATTAACGTTGGACATAAGGTTACAAAAGAGTTTTTTCAATGTACCAAGAAAAAATATACCAAATCCTACATTTAGGCATTGAAAGATAGCAACGGTCAGCTTTGCATGGATGCTAAGGAAATACGTAATATAGCTACAACTTACTATGCGAATTTGCTTTCAGCTGAACCAATATCTTATCAAGTAAAGGAATGCAGAAATTTGATTTGGGCCCATGTGAAAGATTCAGTGTCTGCTCAAATGAATCTTAAATTAATTGCCTCTTTTACAGTTGAGGAGTTGAGGAAAGCTTTACGGTCTCTGCCTAAAGATAGTTGTCCAGGCGAAGATGGAATTCATGTGGCATTTTATCAAAAATATTGGGACCTTATTGGGAAGAGGTTTCAAGTGGTGTGTAATGAAATGTTTAATGATGGTAAGATGCCAACGACAATGGCAGCTGGCTTGATTTACATGATTCCCAAGGGTGAGCGATGATCTCCAGATGTATCAAAATGGAGGCCTATTACTTTACTGAACACGGTATATAAGATCTATGCTAAAGCCTTAAGTAGTAGACTCCAAGAGTTTCTACCTTTTATTATTCATAATTCTCAAACTGGTTTTGTGAAAGAGAGAAGCATTCTAGATAATATTTTTACTTTCTGGGAAGCAGTAGCTTTAGCTAAAAAGAGCAAACAAGAAATTGCTATCCTTCTACTTGATTTTGAGAAGGCATACGATCGAGTGGATTGGTCGTTCTTAGAAGGGAGAATGCTTAAGACGGGTTTCTCAGAGAAATGGGTAAAAGCTGTTTCATCCCTATATTGCACAACGACTAGTAAAGTGATGATGGGCGGGGGGAAAGGGCCCGCATTTAGTTTGTCTCGCTCAGTAAGACGAGGCTGTCCCATGGCTCCATATTTGTTTCTATTATTTGCTGAAGCAATGTCCTCCTTCCTTAAATGCAGATGCCACAGGTTTGCAAGGACTTCATTTGTCCTCTATGCCGACTTAGCTATTGGATTCAGAATTTGTTGATAACACTGCATTGTATATGAAAGGCAGTGTGTTAAACTTGAATAAACTTAAAAAGGCCTTGGAAGTGTTTTGTATTGGGTCAGGAGCAAAACTGAACTGGAATAAAACAGTTGGCTTTTGGATTGGGGAATCAGCAACTCCAAATTGGCAGCCCCACCCTGAGTTTAGATGGATTCCTGAAGGTGTTTCCGTCCGATATTTAGGTTGCCAAGTAGGGGTAAATATTTCCCCAGCAAGTCAGATTGTTCCATTATTAAATTGCATTAGAAGGAAATTATTATACTGGAGCTCTAAGCGATTGTCTTGGGCTGGCAGGATTGTAGTTGTGAATCAAGTGTTGTTATCTTCAATGTGGTATGTTACGTCTTGCTAAATTTTTTTCAAATCTGCTATTGGGCAAATCCACAGATTGATAAGGAACTTTTTATGGTCGGGTGATGATGGAGAGTTTGTA
>CAKZGI010000217.1 GCA_936914905.1 uncultured Trichormus sp.
TTCTCCATCTACCCTTCTGCTGTATAGATATTATTGGCACTCTTACACCTTATTTTATCCACTTTCCTTAGGAGTAAAACTGCGGGAAAATTCTGTTATCATATTCATATGATCAATAATCAGGACAAAAAATAAATTTATATAAAGAAAGCGTTTCAAGAAATTTTCCAAGACTTGCCTGATGTATAGATACTTAAGGGTTATTTTCAAGATTCATAAGAATTTGATTGTATGGTTATTGCTGCCAACTCTTTTCTTTTAATGGATGCTGGAGTTGATCTGGGAATCAATTTTTATAAAATTCTGAATTCCTAAACTCCTGAATGTCTAAATTCCTGAACTCCTTTTTTAATTATGCTGCTAGATTTATAACGATTTTACCAGGCTTGTAATCCGAGCAAACCACTAATGATTGAAAATGCTGTGAATCCTCTGTACTAAATTATTTATTTAGCTTCGGTGCGGAATAGTTAAATTACTGAAGTCTTGCTACGATATATTACCAATCCCTAAGCGAATATTCCCACCTATCAGTTACTTACAGGACACCTAGGTTGTGGAAAATCTACGCACTTATTAACTCTGAAAGCAGAATTGGAGAAGCAACAATTTTAGGTAGTATATTTTGAGTCTACTCGTGTCCTGGAAATGACTAGTATGAATGTGACTGATATTCTTTTAGCTATTGCTGGTCAAGTGAGTTAAAGTCTGGAAGCAGTGAAAATCAGCCTCAACTCCCGCTATTTTGCGAAGTTGTTTACTGAGCTGGTGGATTTCCTGCAAATACTGACTGATAGATGTGGCGGTAGAAGCAGAATTATCGGTTGGTATTGCAGAAATCACGCCAAAAACCAAAGAACTTCCTCAGTGACTATGACGGTTAAGGGACTATTTGGAACCACGGATAGAAAATATTTTACTTTCCATCAATAAAGAACTCTTAGAACGTGCTAATACTAAACTCAAGGCTAAGGGTAAAAAGGAATTATCTGTTATTGTTGATAATTTGGAGCAAGTGTCATCTTTTAGACTTATACCTTGTAGGAAGTCTCTTCCAGAATACTGAATTTATCGAACGAGGTGAGCAGTTACGGAAACTAAGTTGTCATCTCGTTTACACTAATCCGTTATCTTTAACTTATTCTAACAGACCTGTTCGGAAAATTAACTTGGTGTCGAAAAATGGTAGAAGGGAATTTTGACCATCTACCAAAAGGAAAAATCCACTTAATTATATTCAAGAATATCCACATCGTAGAAAACAAATACTGGGAATAACTAACCATCAGTTTCAAGACTTGTTAGCCCAAGCTGAAATGCAGCATAAAAAACTTCAAGCTGAGATAGAAAGTAAAAAGATACGTATAAATCAGAAATGAGGAGGGCGGAAACCGAAACTAGAGATAAAAGAAGAGGTATCTCTATGCCTGTTCTATTTGAGGAAAATGCCAATATTTGAGGTTTTAGGTTTGCATTTCGGTATATCCAAAACGGAAGCAAAGGAGACGTTTCATTACTGGCTAGAGACATTAAGAAATGTTTTGCCTGCTAGTCTCCTTGAACAGGTAGAAAAACATGATAGAGATTATGGGATCCCGACTCAGAACAAAAGGCACGAAACAAAGAGTTTTCCAGCAAGGGCATTTTTGTTTAACACGTCATTAGACTTGTAAAAGTATTCCGAGTAGCTCAACAAAGATTTCCCCTGGATTCCTGAATTTATGAACAATTAATTATTACTATTTGTCGTTTAGTCACATTACGAATTGGCTCATTAGTTGTGCCAATTGTATAAATGTTATGGATATGAGGTCAGTTATAAATTAGTTATCAATATCTTCATGAATAGTTCCTGTCAGTTACTATTCCTAACCCTGATTCTTTCCTTAGCTCATTCCTAATCTTAACACTGTGGAAAGCCAGAGATAGACTCCTTTAGAAATTTTTGGCTGTCTCTATTAGTCAAGTCGTAGAATTTGGCGCTACAGGTCAAATTTTTCTTAATCCTCTGGATAATGGTACTCGTGATTATGTTGCTGCGGGTTTTGATTAATACCATTTTGGATTTGAGATTTTGGAATGTAAAATTGTGAAATATTGACCTTTTCAGCATTTACGGAACTGCCATATTAGTAGGGTGTGTCAGACCTATAGATTATTTAGGATAAACAGATGTTTGACTGACGCACCTTACAATAGATATTGCGTCTGACACTTGCGTAAGTCATACTTTTTTGAATTCTCCAGAGGGGTTGACACGTCAAGGTTTAAAATAATCCAATAAATGTCAGATGGTTTGGAGCCTGTGTACCAAAACCAAAAACCAAAAACCAAAATCTAAAATCTAAAATTGCTATGACTCATTCTACAGATATTCCCACCTTAGCCCGTTGGATGGCAGCTGATTTTAGCAATCAAGCCCAAGTTTTTGAGAACCCAGCTTTTTTTGCCCATATTCGTGTGTGTATGCGTCCCCTACCTTACTTACTGCTATCAGGGGTGAGTTTGTTTGTAGAACAAGCTTATGACTATAAGCTAAATGACCCCTATCGGTTACGGGTGTTAAAGTTAATGACAGCAGGAGATAAAATCCATATTGAAAACTATACTGTCAAAGACGAAAAAGACTTTTACGGTGCATCCCGTGATTTAGAACGTCTCCATAAGTTAACGAGCGATCGCTTAGAAAAACTCTCTGGTTGCAACATGATTGTAGAGTGGGCTGGTAGCCACTTTAAAGGTAGAGTCGAACCAGGTAAAGGTTGTATAGTTGTCCGCAACAGACAGACCACCTATTTGGATAGCGATTTTGAAATTGATGGTGAAAAATTCATCAGCCGTGACAGAGGACGCAATCCTGAAACCAATGATCATATTTGGGGTTCTGTCGCTGGACCATTTTACTTTGTCCGTTGGGATAATTTTGCCGACGAAGTGAAATTAAGTCCCTAATCCCAAATCACCCCAGGATAGGCTTCTCGTCTGTCCAGTTATTCAAAAAAATCCATTCTTAAAAAAATTGTCTCCTCAACCATGCAATCTGGGCTAAATTCTGCTATTATTTAGTAATTGAGAGTGCGGCGACATAGCCAAGTGGTAAGGCAGAGGTCTGCAAAACCTCCATCCGGCGGTTCAAATCCGCCTGTCGCCTTTAGATACAGACTAATATATTTGAACAATTGCGGCTCCTAAACTTGTTATAGGAGCCAGAATGTTTGAGACATTGGTTGATTATCAAATAGGTATTTTTGGCGTTAGCCTGAAAAAGCTGACTGCTTTTCCCTTAGTGTGCCGTTAGGCATTAGCTCAATGGTTACCTTTTGCCTTGCGGTACTAGTACCGCCCTTAATTCAAAATTCTTCTTTCAGAAGAGCTATGCTAAGGATAGTGGATTAAATAACCTGTAACTCTGGTTAAGGGATGTAATTCTATTGGGGGAAGAATTCATCAACAACAATCTTCAGATTTAATTTGAAGTCAAGAGCCACTTTTCGGCTGGTTTGATAGGTGTTATAGAGAATGGT
>CAKZGI010000218.1 GCA_936914905.1 uncultured Trichormus sp.
GAAGAGAAGCAGGTGGAGATCAAGGTAGATATAAGCCGGTTATATATGTTGTGGATCATTTATCAAGTGGTAGGAGCGCGACTGGATAGGGGTGAGATGAAAGACCTTCTGCATGCGGTGTATGGGAAGGACATCAGTTGTGTAGCATATGTTCACTTTCTAGGGAAAGGTTTCTACCATGTAGTACCAGGATCGTTTGATGCAATTCTACGAGTGTTAGATCAGAGTCCCTTGGATCTACGAGGAGCAAAAGCTTTCGTCCGACGTTGGGAGCAAGTATTTGATCCTGCTAATGCTTTGATAAAAGGTAATAAAATCTCTTTAACTTTGGTTTTTCCTAGAATGCGTAAAGCGTTTATAAGCATGGTGTCCCGAATTGCTTCGAGATTCGGTATGTCTATAGAAAATCCAATGACAATGGCGACAAGATTATCGAAGACTATGGGTATGCCATCAGCAAAGATTGTGGTGGATCATATGGAAAATATCCCAAAGAAGATTAAGCTGACTGCACCAGATGGGAAAACGGTGGAGCAAGTAGTGGAAATTGCTGGATTGCCTGGCCAATGTTTTTTCTGCAGACACATGGGCCATTTGGCTCGTGATTGTCCGAAAAGGAGGTACACACCTTCACCTCCTCATTGTGGCTATTGTAGACAAGATGGACATAAGACATACGATTGCTTTCAAAAAGAAAAGGAAGTGGTCAAGAGTCATGAAGATTTGAGGAAGGGGAAGGAGCAATGGGTTCTAGTTGGGAAAAAGAATAGTGTCCATTTAAATACAAGAAAGGAATGTAATCACGACATTCAGTGTCAGAACAAGTATGGTATTCTTGGAGCAGGTTGTGAGCAAGAGGTGGGTTTAACATCTCAGCAAGTGGATGTCGTTATAAACCATTCAGGTGAGAGGCAACCATGCGAGGTTTTGCCGGTGAAGCATAAAGAGACACAGTATGAGAGGGCAGCCATCTCAGGCGACATTGGTGGATTTGCATAATCTACAACAGGCTAAGGTACAAATGTCATCTTTGGCAGAGATTTGTTCACATCCAAATATGGCTTTTGTACAAGGTGCAACGGTGGTCGGAAGGACAAGAGTAAAACGACCTCTTCGATCTCAGGGAGAAATTGCGAACTCTATCAAAACATGTGCTATTGACAAGACGAAGAGTGTTATTAGTGAATTTTCTATTCTTGATTGGAATGCATGCTTCTCACATGAATTCTCTAAACATCTTGGTATAGAAGAGACGCATGAGCCAACTCCAGCTAGAGTACATGTATTTCTGAGACAGGAAGGGCATGTGCATAAGGGGCCGATGGGGTTCTCCTTTCCTTTGTGCGGATGAGAAAGGATAGAATGGGATTCATAGGCAGTTTTTCGCAATTTGTGGCATCAAATTTTGTATTTTGCATCTTACGTGATGTTACAGGAGCTGGATATAGAATTACAGAAGAATGTGGATCATGTGACAGTTTCAGTGATTCGAACTCTTGATGCAATGGGAAGGAGACATTTTGTTGTGCATGTTCCAACTACCATGTTTTTTGACATCGGTTATCTATATATTCATGAAGATGGTTTGTCAGAAGGACAAGCGAAAGCTAGGGGCCACCACCATTACAGGTTTGTAAGAGAAGGTTGTGATGCTCTTAATATCAATATGAATAGTTTAAGTTCTACAGGGCTGTCTGGTAATGTGGAACCTACCTCGAAAACAAGGAGGTTGCAGGATGTTTCTTTCACTTAAGTGGTAAATGCGTGTTGTTACGTGGAATGTTCGCGAGTTGGGAGGTTCATTGTTTCGGAAGAAAAGAGGGAGGATTAGGCAAGATTTGCAGAAATGTTTGCTAGGGGGAGCAATTGATGTACTGATGTTGCAGGAGCACCATTTATCTATTGACAGGGCATAAACCTATGGTACCATTTTACCCGGAGAATGGGATATGTTTTGGGTCCCAGCTATAGGCCCGAATAAGACTCATCGAGGGGTGTGTATGG
>CAKZGI010000219.1 GCA_936914905.1 uncultured Trichormus sp.
TGCTTGCTTGCTTGCTTGCTTGCTTGCTTGCTTGCTTGCTTGCTTGCTTGCTTGCCCCCTTCTTGCGGAAGAACTTGCTGCTAAGTTTTATTAGCGCAGGTGAAGGCCTTTCCGCTGTCTGTGAGGCGGATAACGGGCAATCTCACTCATTGCGCTGTTTTATTGACTTCGCCACGGCCTTTTTTGGCAGGGCGGATAAACGGCCGGCCTTCATGCTGCCGTTAGTCGAGGCTGTAAGGCCCGATGAACCAGTGCAGCAGAAAAGAATTTCGGTTATAGAATGGCCGGTCTCTTTCACTTGCTTCTGATCAAAGGCCGGCAGAGAAGTAGCCGTACAGATAGCATAGGCTGCGGCCTATTCTTGCAGAGAAAACAACTTCGAGAATGATAACCCGTAGGTACCGGTGGGTTCGATCAGTCCCTGCTTAGGTAGAGTTCGCTAGGTGATATCTATACGGCAAGGAGGATATGAAGCTATCCCTACGGAATCCAATCCCTGTGGTCCTAGATCGGTCCCGAAGCACTAGTCCGGTACCTGCTGCAATCAGTCCCTATGGTACTTGCTGCAACCAGTCCCGAACCCAAAGGTTTGCTACGCTGCCGCTGTAGGCATAGTTGGTACCGATGTTCACTGAGATTGGGAATCCCCGCTTCGTGCTGATCGTATCGTATTCTCTTCGCTTATTGCAGCTGTGGTAATCGAGGCTTTGCTTTGTATTCTCGAAGTACTTAGCTAGCTGATCGCTTCGTATCCTTTCAACCGGAGCTGCAACTGCTTGGCGTTGTCTATGGCCATGATTGTATCGCGGTTGGTTCCCTTCCCCGGGCGGGAATCAATCAAATCGCCTTCTTTTCACGCGCCTTCATTTCATTGGCCGGCCCGGAGGAACCGCACAGGAGTAATTCAGACTGTTTCTCTAGTCAATTTCGCGTGACCGTAAGACGCAATTCTGCAAGCGGAAAAAGGGACTCGAACCCTCAACTCCAGCCTTGGCAAGGCTATACTCTACCATTAAGCTATTTCCGCCAGCGGAACCAGAGCCGAGTGCGGTTCTTCCCCCGTAGAGAAAGCGCTATAGCTTTCGGGGGAAGAACCGCAATGAAGACTTCATTGCGGAAGAAGCGGTTCCCGACTTTGGAACTATTGACTTGAGACTTCGATGACTCATCGATAGGTCCATGCCCGGAGAGATTCGAACTATCCCGGATTCGAAGTTTGGTGCTCGAGCTACAGGCACAAGTTGACCTTACAGACCGAACAGAGGCTAGTAAAATCTAACGCAACGCTTAGAAGGTCGTAAGATCAGACCAGACTTCGCCCGGAAAACGAACGTAAAGCATTGAAAGAGCGTTGCTTAGTGGCTGGCTTTGGCCGCCTTTACGACCCAAAGACGAATCTCCGGGTCCCAGCTTATTATCCTGCAATGTTACGGATTGACTGTTACTGGTGCTAGGTAAGGAGTTTCAGTTTTGGGCGTCACTTTCGAACTCGAGTAATGGGTTCATGTGAGTGCATGAACAATCCAACTACTCTACTAGGCTGCTTCCCTGTTTCGCAGCTTGCTCCCCTTCGGCGGCACGGCACGGCACGGCACGGCACGGCACGGCACGGCACGGCACGCACGCACCTGTCTTCCCGCATTCCGTCCGCTGAGCGCAAAGCGTCGACAAAGAAAGCAGCTACCTTTTCATTATTATACTGTAATCCCAGCGCAAACAAAAAAACTGCCATGAATATCGAGAACGGAACAAGAAGCCACAACGAAATCAAGTCAAGTCTACGGAAGCTTAATCCGTTTGTTCTTCGTAAACAATTGGATACAAAGTCAGTACTAACCCATAAGGCTCTGTTTCAGATTCAAAACTAGGGTTCAGCTATGAGATTTGACTCTAGGTCACGCCTTCGGTTTGTGTTTTCCGCTTGAAACATAATATCACTCGTTGTACCGGAACGGATCCCTGAAAAGTTACTTAATCCGCTGTTAGCGTCAAAAATTGTAAACCCCCTGAAGTGAAGTTCTGCTTAACTCTGTTTGTGAAATCAACAATTGCGGCTTACATCCGACACGGGTCCCGCCCATTCTCCCATCTGGCACCCTCTCATAATGTATCACTCTCTCTTGGCATGCCCACGGAAACTCCGGGTAGGCGCGAATTCTTCCAGTCTATGCCGCCGCCCTATCATATAGTCTGTTACATATATATAGGTGAATGCTCGCGGGAAGGGAAACAGCGGCCGGCGTTCTCTGCCCAAGCACTATGAACAAACTGCCATGAGTACCGAGGACGGAAAGGTAATGGACAGAAACAGATATGTTGGCATCAGGATCCAAAATTCGTCGTTAGATGAGAGAAAACGTTTGGCATAAAAAACTCAATCCGAGAAAGAGAGCCCTTATTCGGGAGTGGGGATTTCCCTTTATTTGAAAAGAGAGGCTTTTGACAAAATCGTGGAAAAGAGGGAAATCTGGGAATCTGGCCGACCTAATTCTGGGGTTCTCCTCTTCCCGAAAGGAGCTCCGGAAAAGACCATTCGAAAGATGAAAATCTGAAGATTTCTCTGAAAAATCACATGCTTCGTGAAAGTCGTCCCTCTCTTACGGATTACCCATGAAAGGAAAGATATAGAGGCTCGAACCGTTACTAAAAACTATTAAAGAGAAACACATCAATCTTTTACCCTTTCTAGAAAAAAGATTGGACGTTATTCCGGTTTGCATTCCCTTTCGCGAACATATTCTCTAAGCCAGATAGCCAATAAATCATAAACATATTTATGCCAATCCCAAAGTAGTCAATATTCTCGGTTCCACGGTACCCTGCGGTGATCTTACACCCATTAAAGAAGCTTCTTGAGATCTTACCAAACTAAACATAGTGTAATGCAGAGGAAAAAAAGAATGAATTAGAAAATCGATAGAATAACTGAAATAAAGAAAATGATCTCTTTCAAGGCCTCTCTCCTATCTCTTCATTCATAAAGATTCTTCCTATTATCCTTCCAGTCACAAAGGTTATTGGATACCTGAGAAGTATCCTCTTTTCTGAAAAAAAACTTCTCTTTTTTCTTTTCATTGTCTAGACTATTACTACCCACATTATCTGGAGGTTGAGTATGAAAAACCTAATGTTGTGGTATTCCCCGAACCTCACCATAATTATCTGAAACTTTCCTATAAGAATAAAATAGAGAAACACTGTCTTCCCCAAAACAGGAAAACAAAGTAGCTCGAATAGATCTTGTAAATCATTCATTGGCGGAGCAATTTAATTGCTAACTCCTATTGTTCCCTCTCAATACATATGTGATCAGTACTGTGTATGTGATATTTCAATTCACACACAATAGATTATTTGCCTCGCCGGCAAGGCGGCTATTCGCCTCAAACGCCGCCGGCGAGGCAAACGCTTTCTTTGCGCCTGCCGTGAAATGGCTGGGCTGGCTGGCTGGCGGCGTTCAGAAAGAAATTAGTCTAGGTCACTCAGAGCTGGAATCGGTCAAGTGCCCTTCCCCTGCAGTTCCAAACGTCAAGTTCCATGCCAAGGGTAGACCAATATGTTAGGGAATGCAAGAGAGAGATAAGCAATCTTGAGAAGAACTTATTGAAAGAAATGAAAGGGTTGTCCTATCAATCACAAATTGAATCAATTCGTGAGAAGTGGGACACTATAAAGGAAGAAGGTGCGGTGGTGGATTCTGCCTACTCAAATAATGTCAATGTTGGGCGGAGTGAGACTGATGAGGACCTACCCAATGATCAGTGCTGCGTGAGAAAAGGAATAGAGCGCAAAGAGAAGGGTAAAGGGACCGAATAACCACGCCTAGATACTGAGACCATAGCGCCACCTGAGAGGGGGAACCCCTATAGAAAGAGAAGCCCTGGAGGGCCGGCCTGAGAGCCGCCGTTCGGGTCCGGGATGGCCAACTGACTGACTGAAGAGAGCATCCTCATTCTCCGCCGCTAGCAACCTTGGGCCGGTTCGTTAGGCCTAGCAAAGAGTTTTTCATCAGTGGCGTGGCCAGCCATCCATTTTTCACGAGAAATGAGAAGAGAGGAGCCCGCAAGTGATATGAAGACGACCAGCCCGCGCTACATGATTCTAAGACTGATGGGCAAGGACACATGGAGAGGCTGGAAACGGCCGGCCGGCGGAAAACCACCTTATCATTCAGCAATGTGCATTGAAGAATACGTCCGGGAATATACAGAAAGCAAATGGATCAACAGGAAAAATGAAAAAAGAGGTCGACGCAACTTCTTTCTTGCTGCAGCAGAAAGATGCTTTGCTGCATTGGGCTCATAAAACAAAGCACGAAAGCCACCCATTCCCCTTTGGTTTCCTACAAAAAGGGTGGGAGAGATAGGAGGCGGCACCCAACAGATAGAAGGGCCAAGGCCTAGCTCTGTGCTTGGCTTTTTAACAGGATGGCGGAAAGGAAGGAAGTTATTGGATTTGAGGAGGAAAAGTAGAGCCGGGAGCCAAGGATTTGTGATAGTAAATATCGCAGCACGCCCAACGAATCTTATCTTAGCAGGGTCCCTCGGTTCCGCGATGCTCTAGATGTTAAGAAGATAAGTTCCTCGAGTTTGGGAGTAAAGTCTCTTCCCTTCCGGGGCTGGTGTTAGATTTCATTCTTTTGCTCTTCGGAGAAGTCCTTCATTTAAGTAAGCTTGCCCTCTAACTCATTTCCTAGTGGAATCGCGGGCGGAGAATCTCGAGTTGACCCGGCCGGCCGGTCAAAGCCGCCTATCCAGTCGTTAGGCTGAGCTTCCTTTATATAGTAAATTCTCTTTTTTTTATCGCACTCTGTATACTAAACTCGGGTAATACGTAGTTGAGTTCTGTCACCAATTATGCCAGCAGGGGCGCCGGGCAGAGGTAGTGGCTGGTACAAGGGCCAAGCCATTGAAGTATACCTGGATCCCAAAGAGAAGCAATCCGATATTAGGAGTCGGAGCAATTCGAGGTGTTCCCTCGACCTCTCGGTTTGAGAATTCCCTTTGATTCTTGTCTTTCATTCGGTAAGCCAGATGCTTTGTGGACTGTAGAAGTAGTCCGGTGCGTTTCGTTGCACTTCCACCACCTGTTAGATTAGAAGAGGTCAACGCCCGTACCTGTCAGGTACAGACTCTGAGTCGCTTATCTTATGACTGGTGTAGCAGGAAGTCGTGAAGCAACCGCCCGCCCGCCGTCTAGGCTGACCTAGACACCATGAAACAGTCCTCATAGTTTTGTCATTAAAGTTAGCTATACACACTGTTAGGTCCAGCTCAGGGGCTGACCGAGCTAGCACTGGACGCTCCCTAACCACCCTGAGGATAGAACTGTACCTGGCCTGTGTAGGGTAAGGATATGGCCTGGTTAGACTGAGCGGCAGCTATCAAGGTGAGGGTCTGTCCCTCTAGACAAAGGGCACTAAGGAGAAGAAGGTTGACAGTTGCTCAGACAGAGTATCAGTGATGCCTTTCACATTGAGCCTCTTCCTTTGGCCTACCAAACCTATAGCGACACTGTCCACGTAGTGGCGCCGGGCTAGGCCTAATAAGTGAGCCAGAGGATATGGACAAGCAGGCCACCTTAACCGACTCTACGATGTGTAGTGTAGGCCCATTAGCCTCCCCGTCAAAGGTAATGTTAAGTAGGTCAGACAACGGCGGGCGGTCTCTCTGACCCAGTCGTCGTCTAAAGGAGACACCTATACGGACGGTGCAGCAGTCATCTCCTGTGGGTACAAGCTCACTTAGAGCGCAGCAAAGTCCGTACAATAGCTGAAGTGTTAGCACCGCAACACCGCCGTTAGCTATCTTTCTGGCCTTCCCAGCCTCTTGGAAGTAAGCCGTATACGAACAGCACAGTACTCCTGCCGAAAGCAGGATTGGTTCACATAGCTCCCAGCGCTCACTGGACAGCCACCAATCCCATCATGAAACCCCTTTTCGCCGCCCCATTCTGTCCACTATAAACAATACAACACCACATAAACAATGCATTTTGTCCACGTCCACTATGACAAGAAGGCTATATATAATGAGAGAAACAACAATACCAATAAATAAGTCTTCTTAATCCAAATAAAGTTATCTTTCTATGAGAAAATCTAACACTAGGCCTAGTGTTGTAAGTTGATAACGCATATTAAATTAAGCAGTTTCATTGTGCATTTCAACTTTTTGAAAAATAGCATGAACTGCTTTATACAACCCGTCGCACAGACACTAGTTTATAGGGTGAGATGGGGGATTCATTAAGCCCCCATCCCGAAGTGCGTGCCTACTTGGGCCAGCATGCACCTATTCTTTCTTTCTTTATCAATGAGATACAAAGGAAATTAATCCACCGGAGTCACACATACGTAATCGGGATTGCGATAAAGTTGCACATTCGGTCGGGACCGTGGTCCAAGCTTGCTTGTCGAGACGTACTTCGGTTTCTCGAATGAAACTCTTGGAATTGCGCTTCATAACCTTTGGCGGCATAGAGGTTTATTTTTCCCGCAACAGATAATGGTGGTTTGGTTTCTCTTTCAAAAAAAGAGAGACCTCTAATCTAATCTAGAAGGAGACGACACCAGCATTATTGATGATTGCATTACTGTTTACTGACCGGATACCCACTCCAGATAATCATTCTTAGAAACAACTTCCACGACAGTAAGCGTAAACGCATAATTAGTTCCACAGATCTCGCTGCGCTAACCATGGTAAACTCCCTCTCATTATGTAAAAATGGAAGTCTGATTCGAACAACCGGGTACAGCATCACATTTAGCACCTGGGAAAGGTACAGCCCGACTATAAAGTACATCAGCCAAAGTTATAATCATACATAAATAAGTCTTGGCTAGTACAACTACTCAATTGTCCACTTCTGGTAGACGTGATTAACCTAATTCCAGATCATCCTCCGAAATCATATAACTGTCAAAAGTTAATGACTATTCATCGGAACTGTTATAGTCTGAATACTCATAAGGTTGGGTCGGCGGCCAGCCCTTCTTTAGGTTCATTCGCCTCCCTCCAAACTGTACTTGCAAGTTTCCCTGCAGACAGCTCTCCACGCCTATTAACACTTGAAGAGTATACTGTTATTTCGCTAGGTCCTTCTCGAGCGAGTCTTTCAGGGATAGACCGTCATACTCTGGCGGATCGAACGATGATATTCCTGGCAAGCTAGGAGTCTGTTTCCCGTTCAATCAAGCCATGATCCTAGTCTTTTTCGTTCGACAGGGTGACTTTCCAAACAAGGAGACTAATATGTCTTACCTGAAATAATACTTACATTTTCATTTACGGTCAATTCTCTGTGATCTTTGAGTTTCCACTGAATTTCGCAACGTTCCTTACTGCGAGCAGTTGAGACCCGACCCAAAAAAAGGGGGGTGGAGTATAAGCGCTGGTCCCCTTCGGTAAAGTGCTTGTGCTCGCTGTTACCTACTGTGGGACCTCCGTACCCGAGGAAGGCAGAGCAGGAACAGTCAACCTTCGGCCTCGCTCCTCCTCTGGTAGTTTTGTAACCACTGTGGTTGCTTGCTTGCTTGCTTGCTTGCTTGCTTGCTTGCTTGCTTGCTTGCTTGCTTG
>CAKZGI010000220.1 GCA_936914905.1 uncultured Trichormus sp.
ATGCAATCCATCAAGCTATAGAAAATATGGATGCTTATAAAGATAAACAAATTTATCTTTTAGTATGTGCAAACAACAAATGGGGTGTTGGCACATTAATAATAACAGGTATAAAGAAAGAAAATAGAGAGGACCATGTACTTTGTGTCACTGAGCATCCCGTCGGAAACTTGTGCATAAATAATGAGGTAAGTGCTATTATTTGTTTATTTAATTACTATGTTATATTTATCTAATTTACTTATGATTATATTTGTGATAGATATTTGAGCGTTCATTATCGTATGCGCGTCTACACTATGGTGATTTTTTGTTGATACAATCTCTTCTTAGATTGATGCTCGGGGATAAAGTTTTGCAGGTAAATAAGAATTTGTAATTTTAATATTAGATTTAGTCTTGAGTAACCAAAATAAAGGAAAAAATGCTTTTGTTCATATGGAGTAAAGATATATCGGTCTGATTGATTTTATATGGATTGATTTCATGTAGATGAATGTAGAAGATGCGTGTAAACTGATAGAAGTGTGTAAAGACGAGGAGACTAAAGCTTCAAACTTGGTGAAAAGTTGGACTGAGCCAGTACATGATTGCTTGAAATTATGGAAAATGAAGAAACCAAGAATATAGGTAAGTTTTGTAAGGCATAAGCTTTAAATATCGATTTTGAAATATAGAGTCTAAGGTGTTTTATATATGGGGCATACTAGGCTATCCCAAGTTATCGTATGATGTGTAAGACCATAAGACATACAAAGGTAGTGCTTCGTTGTATAACTTTTTGTTTTCGTGAATCATATAGGAAATGTGAAAATTGAACAATAAAACTTCTCTTCTCTTGAATCCTCACAGTGCTTTACTTACCATTATGTTATGTTTAATATTCTTCTTTGGATTGCTTCAATGTGAATTTCCTTTAAGGTTTACAAAACCCACATAGGCTTGTATGAGCATCTGGAAACTTGGTTTCCTACATATATCACATTAGTGTCTTTGTCATGCTCTTCTTTTTTAGCATTAGGGTTGTTTTGTAAGTTCTATTAATGAATATTAAGTGACAATTTATTTCATAACGAAAACTTTTTCTGATCAATGCTATTGTAAGATCCTATTTCTAGATGGTACTTACAAAAATGAAGAACCCATAATTGTTGTTTATATCTTATGTACACTTCAAAGACCTTATGGACAACCTGAATCCTATATTCTCTGAAAGACTTACGACTGTATATCCTGCATATCAGCATGTGTAATTTTACCTGTTTGGTTTCAGGAAGTCAATGAAGGTTGGGAAATAAAAACTTTGAAACTTTGCTTACACTTCAATCTAGTTATTAGTTTTCATTAAAGTTCTTGGAGAATAACTAGTGTGCTTTAAAGCTTTCCAGCCGATCGCTTAATATTACATTTGTTGGTGGAGCTTTGATCCCAATCATTTGCCACAAGTTTTGTTGTGCTGTATTGGCATTAAGAGATGGTAAGTTATAAAACTAACCATAGGTAAGGAATGATTGTCTACACTTGGTGTGGCATTTAGAGATGAGGTATGATTGCTCATATTGTAGTGCTGAATTGGCGATATGCTTTGAAGCTAAACCATAGGTAAGGTATGATTGTCTACACTCTGTCCTTTCAAATGTTGAAATATTTGGATGGTAGCCAATTTGTATATGACTTGTACGATGTGTAAGCACTTTTATAGATGTAATAATCTTTTGAAGAACATCGCAACAATCACTCAATCAGTCATAACTAATCTTAAATAATTTCTTTTTAATCAATTAGAAATCTACTGAGTCTGCTACATCCCAAAGTATCTAGACAAATATGACGGGTAGTTGGGCCTCGGGACAGAGAAATAGAAAATATAGATATATAGATATCTATTTGGCTCCGGTACAGTCTCTGTACCTATCTTATATGATTGATCTTACTTAACTGATCTTATATAATTGATCTTACTTCCTTAACTGATATATGATTGATCTTACTTAACTGATCTTATATGATTGATCTTACTTCCTTAACTGATATATGATTGATCTTGCTTGCATATGAAACAGCATAACAGCCTTCACCTAACCATTAACCTTCATGCCAATCATAATTACAAAATTTCCAGGAACTTTATATGACATGATTCCTCATACGCATATCCCACACTAAGAGCCAAATTCAGACCACATCCAATCTTATTGAAAATATCTCTGCTAGAGCAACCCTAAACCCTCTCTATAATGTCATTCTGACCAGTGAATCGAAGGATATTGATTGAACAAGGGTATGTGTACATATGCTTGCTGCTTGGATGGATTAACACCTTTGCATTCTCAATACAGGCAAATCTTCCGTACAGCATGATTTGCCACGGAATAATTTCCAGAAGCTTGCATGCCTTAGCCCTCACGTATGACAGAAGCATTCTCATCTTTCCAACCTTGCAATCAAAATATAATTCTTTTAGAGTTTCAAATCACAAGAATAGTTCGACATATTTTTAACGCTGAATAAAACAATATAGACATTTAAGTGGTTTTAGAGCTATCTATGATTTTAGTATGCTCGGTAAAAGCAGTTAAAAGGCCAGAAGCTCTAGCTTTACAGAATTTGTCCGAAAACAGAGGTCCAGCAGTGTTAATCATTCTGACAAAAGCTGCAACACCAATTGCAGCCAAGCTTCGATGGGATCTCTTTATAAAACCAGTTATGGCCTCTTCGCTATGGCCTTGTTGCGCATAGCCTGCAACAGTGGTCCAAGTGATGGCATCTCGGATAGGTAGTTCATTGAACACTTGTTGAGCTTTAGTCAGCAGACCACATGTTCACAAGAGCAGCCCCGGGACTCCATCTTTCTTGAAGAAACCAGTCTCATCGATCTCATCGTGGATCGCTTCCGCCAGCGAGAGATCCCGTGCATGACTGATGCTCTTCAAGGTGCAAGTGAAGATCGAGGTGGCGGGAGGGATGTGGGACCTCGTCATGCATTTGGAACACGAGAAGGCGGAGCTGGGCTGCCCGTGCTGTGAATATCCTGCGATGAGGGCAGACCAAAACACAGCATCTGTTGGAAGCTATTTCTCCTGGATTCAATGCTCACAATCTCTCCAGTATGTGTAGTGTGTTCTGCTCTTTTAAGCAGTGTCATAATAATGCAGTCGCAAGTCCTTCAAAAGTGCTGAAGTAGTGGTCATTGTATTGTTGAAATCAATGTCTTGCCTCTGTCGAACCTGTCATGCTCATTGGCCTCAATCAGATGGTGAAAATTTTGGTTTCTCTTGTGTTTTTTATATCTTTGGAATCAATGTAATTGCCTTGGTAGAATTTGGCATTGTTTTCCTTGTCCCCTCGTGTTTTCAATGTGGGTGACTAATTAGTGGAGTCTAAGGTTTTCTAGTCCACCTTACCTTCTGTCAACTTAGATCAGGTCTCCCCTCTGATTTGTGACCATTGAAGCGCCCCTTCCCTTGCCTTTTCTTCTCTTGGTTTTATGATCAGAGAATGCTGTTGACTTGTCACTTTTTCCATGTGATGTCTGATCCCTGCTAATTTGTCGCGAGTAATGGTTGATCATGGGTTTTCTAATGGTATTACTCTGAAATATTTGAAACTGAAAGGCTCAAGTGGTATGATATTTTGTATTGGAGCAAGGGATCAGTGGTTAAAGTTTCTCAGAGGCCTCTGGGTGTGTAAGCCTTGAGGCATAATCATATCATAACTAGTAGAGCAGTTAAAAAAGAGCAGTGGCTCATAATTTCAAGAAAAAGTTAAGCAAGATGAGGTTAAGAAGGATTTATATGGGAAGATTCTACAGTTCTGCAGGGACACCTTCTCTTGCGTTCTGCTCCCCCTATATTTCGGTCTCTCCTGCCATAATCCAACATAAGAAGCTGTATTTTTTTTACAAGAAAGGCATATTTTTCTCTTTTTTTATAATACTAACTAAAATTACTAAATTGATATTTTATACAATTCGAAGTTTTGATGATAGCATTTTTTCTGGGTTCCCATTTTAGTTTCTGTATGAGGAAGGATTTTCTTCTGGTGAGAGATCAGGAATGATAGGAGTAACACAACGCGAAGAGTTGCAGTTATTGCAACAGCGAAGAGGTTATCACACGAAATGAAGCTAAAACTTGGCCAGGAAGGGGGCTTTCAAGTATGACATGGCAAACAGGTTGGGGAGAATACCTGGATCAAGTTCATGACAGATGGAATCTTACTTAGAGAAGTGCAGGTCAGCCTAACATGCATAGTATATATAACTTTACTACATTAGCAGATCATCGTATGCATTCTTATGCGTGAGGTCTTGTGATCTCTGTATGTCTAATGTATAAAATCGTTATGAGGCCATAAGGAACTCTTAACTTTTAGTTTGGTTGTAGATTTGATGATTTAAATGAACCTTTGCTCATTGTAATTTTCTCTTTTGCCTGCCATCAGTCAGATTTCAGATTTCTTGTTGAGAAAATACTCAGTCATAATTCTTGATGAAGCACATGAGAGGAGTTTCAACACAGATATTCTCATTGGCATGCTATCAAGGGTGGTGCCATTGCGCCAGGTACGTATAACTTTCGAAGGAAGGAGGGAACTGGGAAATGCTGCTGAATATGTTAATGATTCCTTTTTTGTAACCACTTACGGTTTTGTGATAAGTAGATATATAACATTTGCTAAACCTCTTCAAAACAGAACTAAAGTTTCTCCTAAATATTGTAAATTTCGATGGGTGGACCAGACTGATGTTACTGTTTATATTCTGGAATAGTTGAGCTGTGCCTGAATCTCAAATATTTGATGTGAAAATATGGTTTGACATTTTCAGTGAATGTTTTTGGCTACATTACAATCATACAAGTATTAGAGTAAGATTGCTGTTTATGTTAGAGTTTTGTTCTATATCACATTATATAGTGTGTGCTTGTTTCTCAAATGTTTAATATGAAGATATTTTTTCCATTTGGGGCTATGAAATCAGTTAACCTTCAGTGAGAAATTGGTGCAACTTTTTTTGTGATAATGTTTTTTGGCTATGTATTGATTATGGTTACTTTGGGATGTCAGAGTTTATATGAAGAAGAATGCAAATCAGGTAAAGCTGCTGTTTTCTCACTAAAGCCTGTGATTATGAGTGCGGCACTGCGGGTAGATGAATTTGTAGTGAACAAGGGTCTATTTCCTTGTTCACCTCCTGTTGTGCATGAGCCTGCTGGACAATTTCCTGTGACAGTCCATTTCTCAGCCAAGACAGAGCTTGTGGATTATGTGGGTAAAGCTTTCAAAAAGGTTTGTGCAATTCATAAGAAACTCCCGTGGGGGGTTGTTCTTGTTTTTCTTACTGGAGAAGCAGAAGTACATCACCTTTGCAAGAGGCTTCAGGATGCTTTTCCAAGCAAAGATGGAAAGAAAAAAACTAACAAAGCGTCATTAGATGACGAAGAAAACTTTGTAGATGAATTGGCCAATGTGCAGCACTATGAACTTGATGAAATGGAAAGAGATGAGAATTGGGATGTGGCAGAAATGAGCAATGACTCAGATTCAGAAAGTGACCTTGAATTTGCTGAAGAAGAGAGAATAATTCAGGAAAAACATGATTCAGATTGGAATGCTAAAGATGGTCTGTGCTTGGCTGCCATCAAAGATGCATTTGATGTGCTTACTGGAACAGTGAATATCAGCGAGTCATCTACATCATCTACTCTAAAGAAAGATAAATCTCCTGTAGGTGCTGGACCCTTGCATGCGCTGCCACTATTTGCACTCTTACCAGCATCTGCACAGCATAAGGTATTTGGGACAGTTCCTGAGGGTTCAACGTTAGTGGTAGTTGCAACAAATGTTGCTGAAACTTCTATTACAATACCTAGCATTAGGTATGTTGTGGATTGCGGCCAAGCTCAAGAAAAGCTTTATGAGCAAGGAAGTGGGACTGCGAAGTATGAGAGTGGATGGATAAGAGCATCTGGGGTTCAACGTGCTGGTAGAACTGGGCGAACAGGTCCTGGGCACTTTTATCGAATTTATTCATCTGCCATCTTTAATGACACATTCCCTGAGTTCACGCAACCAGAAATTCGAGCCCCCATAGGGAGCCTAATTCTGCTTTTGAAGTCTATGGGAATCGTCAAGGTACTTGTTTTATGTTACAAGTGATTAGAGATCTAACAAAATGTTTCTAACTGACTGCTTGGGGCTATGCAGGTGAATAACTTTCCATTTCTATCTCAACCTGATAAGCCAGCACTTACCGAGGCTGAGTATTGTCTTCATGCTCTGTCAGCACTGGATCCTTATTCAGGTCTTTTAACACCTCTAGGACAGGCTATTGCATTATATCTGATCGGCCCACGTCATTCAAGAATGTTACTCACTGTCATGCAAATAGGTTGCCCTTCTGATGTAAAAGAAGCAAGTTTATTGTTGGTATATGCAGCTGCAACTGTAGCAGCCCTAAGCTTGGATTCCCCTTTTGTGATGAGCAGTGATTCTGAAAAACAGAAGATAGAAGCATCAAAGGTTCAAAAGTTGCTCATCGGTGAGAAAACCGTTAAAAAAGTTGAGCTCTTACATAAATTTTAGACATCCTTTGAGTGATGCTCTCAGCATAGTCAGAGCATTACCTGCATATGAAATTTCCAGCGATCCAGAGGAATTTTGCACCATGCAGCACAAGCATGCTAGAATATTGTATGAAATGTCGAAATTGTGGAGACAACTTGTGCACATATATATTACATTCAGTAAGAATGCAGATACAAAAGTAATTCCTACATATAGTGAAATGAATGTATTCGGTGTCGAGGGTGAATGGAAAGCAACTCTTGGAGATAATAATATCAGTACTAAGCATGAGCATGTGTTGCGACAAGCCATATCTGCTGGTTGGGCTGGTAGACTGGCATGCAAGTTGAGTTTACAGGATTTGATAACGGTACACAGAGGAAGGAGAGCAATGAAAACACAAGGGAACTCCATATCAAGTATGAAGCACACCAGAGAGAGTCTACAGTCATCCCTCTTCATCCTTGAGAAAAAGTGCACCTGACTTTGTTGTCTACAATGAACTTGTTAGCACATCCAGGCTTTATATGAAGATGGTTACGGGTGTAGATGCTCAGTGGCCAGTCATACATGCAAACACATTGTGCACATTTCCAAAAACCCTTGATTTATCCGCTTCCTTGGTATGACCCATTTTCAGGTAATATCCACTGTTGGGTATCACCAAGTTTTGGTCCCTACTTGTGGCAGCTTTCATTGCATAAGTTGCCTTTAAGAGTAAGCACCATCGGGTTTCTGTTTTTGCATGCGCCCTTGTTAACTTGTCTCCAAACCCAGCAGCTGATCCAGCTACTTTATTTTTACCTGCAAATAGGGCACAGGAAAGGGTCTGTGAATTAGTACACTGTATGGAAGCTGCCTCAGTAGAGTCGTTCGAAGCTGGAAACCATGTGAGATGTTCA
>CAKZGI010000221.1 GCA_936914905.1 uncultured Trichormus sp.
TAAAACACAGATATTTTGTTCACTTCAAGCATTTGTTTGTTTAGAAAAAATGCGCCCTGAAAACATAATTTCTAATTGGTATGAATTACAAAGGAACTTTTTAACTTTAGTTATGCGCGACTACATTGTATAAAATCTTACTGATATTGGTACTACTTGATACCCATGGATGATTTTTTTCGTCAGTGCGTAACTCCTAGACCATATTCTGCCTCATCTTTTACCCTGACGAAAGTAAAAATTATACAGGCATAATTCTATATATTTAAGTATATGTCAAATAATTAATGTGGTGTATCATATAATTTGTCTAGTCAGCCAGCCGCCCTGCAATGTCATAAAAAAATCCCTGGTCTTGATCAAAAACCAGGGTAACGAAACAAATAAATTCAGTCTTAATTAAACAAATAAATTCAGTCTTAATTATAAGTGATACAAAACACAGTCCATCTACCTGCACCCATTGGTGACAAGTTAGGGAAAAGGGGAAATTATCAAGGGTGGTATTTGCAGTGCTTAAAAATCGTGAGCAACTCATTATAGGCAAGTCATTGAGCAATTGTTACCAGCCATGACACAGTCCCCAAAAACCAGTCGAGAACACGCAACAAAGAAACACAGACCACTGGTAGAAGATGAAGTAATTGCCGAGCAACTCTCAAGATTACTGACACCAGCCATTACAAATCAAGAAAACTACTACCGAAAATTAGGATTCAGAGAACGGATACTGAATTTACCGTTGATCATCGCTGCGTTGTAGTCAGAGGTGAATTGATAGAAAATCAGGAGCTAATTACAAAACAAAAAAACTCTTCTGGGAGATTTATTTTAGCAGCTAATATTTTAGATATGACAGAGTTAGAATCCTCAGAAATATTTAAAATCTATAAACAGCAGCAATCCTCAGAAGGAGGATTTAGATTTATCAAAGACCCTTTATTTTTTGCAGATAGTCTTTTCGTAAAAAATCCCGAAAGAGTAGAGACAATGATGATCTTAATGGGATTGTGTCTTTTGGTTTATATTCTAGGACAAAGACAACTAAGAAGCTATTGAAAAACTGAAAAATCTACAGTTAAAAATCAAGTGAATAAACATTTACATTTTGTTGCATAGTTATATTGATTTTTGTCTACCTACTTACTACTAATTGAAGTGCGGAATGTGGGATTGAAAGAGGATTAATGGCTGTATATATGAATAGGGCACTAATAAAATTTATTACATCTCGGTTCAGATATGCGACTTCTTTAAAAATTTGGGTATTTTTGTGTTCATAGCTCATTTACTATAAAATCTTTATTAACAATAAAAAACTGAAATTTCTTACTAGTTAAAGGTTATCCACTGATTAGCTGAGGAGTAAAAAATCATGCCAAAATATGTAATGTGGGGAACTTACTGCGAAGACGTTTTAACCAAACGAGAACCCTATCGTCAAGCTCATTTAGAAGGATTAGCAAAACAAAAAGAATCAGGAGTATTAATTACCCTTGGTCCTACCAAAGATGTCACGAAGGTTTTTGGTATTTATGAAGCCGATGATAAAGCTACTGTCCGTCAATTAGTTGAAGCTGATCCCTATTGGCAAAATGGCATCTGGACAGAATATACTGTTAAAGAGTGGATTCA
Organism: uncultured Trichormus sp.; assembly: GCA_936914905.1. Classification (GTDB taxonomy): domain Bacteria; phylum Cyanobacteriota; class Cyanobacteriia; order Cyanobacteriales; family Nostocaceae; genus Trichormus_B. Next base: position 1,636 of record CAKZGI010000221.1, read on the forward strand.
AGCTTTTTAATTAATTCGTAATTCATAATTAATTCGTGATTAATTATGAATTACGAATTAATTATGAATTATCCTTTCAGCGCCCTTCTAAAATTGCGGCGATAGGACGGATTAGCAATAAACAATGCTGGCCATAATAAAGTAAAACCGATCCGATTAGGAAGGGTTTGTGTAAAATGAGTCTTATCAAACCCACTCCAAAACTTCCAAGCACCAACTACATAAGCCACTATCAAACCAATAATAATTAATTTCACTGCCATTAACTCCCTTAATAACTTCAGAGAATTTTAGTTAAAAACTACCACACATTACAAAAATTGTATCCCTAAAATAGAGAAATTAGAGCAGGAGTCAGGAGTCAGGAGTCAGGAGTCAGGAGTCAGGAGTCAGGAGTAAAACTCTCTTGCTATCTAGGTTTCAATTTAGATTCTGTACATCTTTGATCTGCATTCTGCTTGCTGTATACATTACACTATCAGATTCCAGCGTTAGAGTCACCTAAATTGTAGTTTAAATTAGTATTACAGATGTTACAGTTATTAGAAATACTCCTGAGTTAAGAAAAATCTGGAAGGATCTTCAATTTATGGTCAGTATTCAGCACTTCAGTAGTTATGAGTCAGGGAAAGTCTACTTTTTGGTGATGGTGTTGTGTTAATAATACTCGGTTAACAATGTGGAAGTTGTCAGTTGAGTTGGGGAATGGTTGTTTATTGTCCTTTCCCTTTTCCTGCTTTCCGACAAAATCCGAACAGTATTGGGTGTGGTGATGAAGGTTAAAAAATTCATTTTTTCTGGAGATGTTTCTTGTGGAAGTTTCTCAAAGATCAAAATCCATAGGAGACTAAGAGTAAGCCACAAAATAAATGATCCTGTCTTGTCATGCTGAGTGTAGCGTTCGCAAAGCGTGGCGTAAGCCATAGCGAAGAGAAACATCTCGGAGATTCTTCACTATCTCTTTCAGAGACGCTCCGCGAACGTTCAGAATGACATTGGGTATTTCTTTTTGTGGAGTTTTCTAAAGAAAGAAGAAGCAAATTTTATAACTGATCTAGATGCAGTCAAGGCTGCAATTAGGAGGATTTATGCGTGCAGTGCTGATGGCAGGTGGTTCGGGGACACGGTTACGTCCTTTAACTTGTGATTTACCAAAGCCGATGGTTCCTATACTAAATCGACCAATTGCTGAACATATTATCAATCTACTCAAACGACATCACATTACAGAAATTATTGCCACGTTACACTATTTACCAGATGTCCTCCGAGATTACTTCCAAGATGGTGGTGATTTTGGGGTACAGATGACCTATGCTATTGAAGAAGACCAACCTCTCGGTACAGCAGGTTGTGTAAAAAATATTGCTGAACTTTTGGACGAAACTTTTTTAGTGATTAGTGGCGATAGTATTACAGATTTTGACCTCACCGCAGCTATTGAATTTCACAAACAAAAACAGTCAAAAGCTACTTTAATTTTAACCCGTGTTCCTAACCCGATTGAATTTGGGGTGGTAATTACGGATGAACAAGCACGCATTAACCGATTTTTAGAAAAACCTTCAACTAGCGAAATTTTTTCCGATACAGTTAACACTGGTACTTATATTTTAGAACCAGAAGTTTTGGAATATTTACCAGAACACACAGAATCTGATTTTTCTAAGGATTTATTTCCCTTACTACTAGCAAAAAATGAACCTATTTATGGTTATGTAGCCCAAGGTTATTGGTGTGATGTGGGTCATTTAGATGCTTATAGGGAAGCACAATATGATGCTTTAGCCAGAAAGGTAAAACTGGAGTTTGCTTATCAAGAAGCTTCTCCTGGGGTGTGGATAGGTCAAAATACTTATATTGATCCTAGCGCCAAGATTCAAACTCCGGCTGTGATTGGTGATAATTGCCGGATTGGGGCAAGAGTACAAATTGAAGATGGAACGGTAATTGGTGATAATGTCACTATTGGGGCAGATGCTAATTTGAAGCGGCCTATAGTTTGGAATGGGGCGATTATTGGGGATGAAGCCCAGTTATCGGCTTGTGTAATTTCGCGTGGTACTCGTGTAGATAGACGTTCCCATGTATTAGAAGCTGCTGTAGTTGGTTCGCTTTCTACGGTGGGAGAAGAGGCGCAAATTAGCCCTAGTGTGCGGGTTTGGCCGAGCAAAAAGATTGAGTCAGGTGCAATTTTAAACATTAACCTGATTTGGGGAAACACTGCCCAACGGAATTTATTTGGTCAGCGTGGTGTACAAGGTTTGGCGAATATTGATATCAGCCCGGAATTTGCGGTGAAGTTGGGGGCTGCTTACGGTTCGACTTTAAAACCAGGTTCTAAGGTGACCGTTTCTCGTGATCAGCGTAATGTGTCGCGGATGGTAACTCGTTCTTTAATTGCTGGTTTGATGTCGGTAGGTGTGGATATTCAAAATCTTGATTCTACTGCTATTCCTATTACTCGCACGGTGATCCCGATTATGGGGGTAGTGGGTGGTATTCATGTCCGTGTACACCCAGACCGCCCTGATTATATCTTGATTGAATTCATGGATGGTAAAGGGATTAATATTTCTAAGGCTCAGGAAAAGAAAATTGAGGGCGCTTATTTTAAGGAGGATATGCGGAGGGCACAAAGTCACGAAATTGGTGATGTGGCCTATCCTAGCCAGGTGATTGACCGCTATTGTACTGCTTTTGAGAAGCTGTTGAATGTTTCTACTCTTCGCAATAGTCGAGCAAAAGTTGTTATTGACTATGTTTATGCGGTATCCGGGGCAGTGTTACCGCAAATGCTAGATAAATTTGGTGCTGATGCAGTGGTATTAAATGCGAGTGTCAATAAAACCGCGATGACAACTACTAGCCGGGAAGGACTGCTGACTCAGTTGGGTCATGTGGTGGAAGCTCTGAAGGCTAATTTTGGGGTGCAGGTATCAGCTAATGGGGAACAATTGATTTTAGTGGATGAGTCTGGCTACCCGGTCCGGGGGGAAATCCTGACGGCGTTGATGCTGGAAATGATGCTAACGTCTAACCCTAGATGCTCGGTAGTTGTGCCGGTTCATGCTTCTAGTGCAGTGGAACAAGTAGCGCGTCGTCATGATAGTAAGGTAATTCGCACAAAAGCAAATCCAACTGCTTTGATGGAGGCTTGTCAAAAAAATCCCAATGTCGTTTTGGGTGGTAGTGGGGAAACTGGTTTTATTTTCCCGCAATTGCATCCGGGGTTTGATTCGATGTTCTGCATTGCTAAGTTGATTGAAATGCTGACTATTCAAGAGCGATCGCTTGCATCTGTGCGTTCAGAATTACCCCGTGTCATTCACAAAGATTATACCATTCGTTGTCCTTGGACTGCTAAAGGGGCATTGATGCGTTATTTGGTGGAAACTCACCCAGCCCAAAATTTGGAATTAATTGATGGTGTGAAAATTCGTCAACCCTATGATGATAGTTGGGTGTTAGTTCTGCCCGATGCTAGTGAACCAATGGTACATTTATTTGCTAACAGTAGCGATCGCGATTGGGTTGATGAGAGTTTGAGAAGCTATCGCCATCGTGTTCAGACTTTTGTAGAAAGAGAACAGGAACATTACACCGCAGAAGTTTAAATTGATCAGATTCCCGATCTTTTTAGAGAGGTCGGGGATCTTTTTGTTTACTCTGGGTAATTTGAATATAAAGAGCGATAGCGCAAGCGCTGACTTGTCAGTTCGCTTTTTTGGGAATCTAAGGAGTGCGATCGCTCAGATTATTTTCCTAAAAGTATAGGTCATTATTGCTCATAAATGAACATAATGTATGGATTTAAAATTATCAACAATTTCCTCATTTGTAAGAGTGATTGTGGGTTATCTAATGCATTGAAGGTATTATAATTGATAGCTTTTGTGTAGTTGTGGGAGTGATAGCTTACAAAAACAGCCAGGAATATCAACCGATATTTAGCTGATATTCCCGCTGAATCTGCTACTACTTACAATTCATGGGAAGCCAGAAAAGCATCTACTTCTGCCGCAGTTGGTTGGGATGCGATCGCACCTGGTTTAATAGTAGTCAGCGCCCCCACAGCACTAGCATAGGTAATAACTTGTTTTGCGGTTTCTGCATCCCTCAAACTTTGAATACCTGACTTACTTAACTGATGGATAAACCCAGCCAAAAAGCTATCTCCCGCACCAGTTGTATCAACAACAGGCATAGAAAAAGCAGGTAATTTACCTTCGTTTTCACCTAAACAATAGGCACAACCATTTTCTCCATCTGTAACTAAAACCCCTTCTAATGAGTTTAGTCGGTAAGTAATTGCTCCTGGATCTGTAGTTTCAAATAAGAATCCAGCCTCTTCTTTAGTCAATTTGAGAAAATCGAATCGTTGCAATAAAGCCTCAATTTTTTGTCGTGCTATATTTGCATCTTGCCAAAATACAGGTCGCCAATTTACATCTAATATGATTTTTAGGTCATATTGTTCCGCCAATTTCAATGCCTGGTGAACTGCTGCCTCACTTTCAGGATAGGCTAATTCCAAAGTACCCAAAACCAAATAATCTGCCTCTGCAAACAATGAATGCGGTAATTGTTTAGCTTGTAAGCGGGTATCACCAAATTCGCCAGTATCAAATTTACCAAAACCAGCAAAAGAGCGATCGCCTGCCAAATCCCTGACCACATAAACTAGTCGCGTTGGTGCTGTAGGATGACGTTGTACACCAGTTATATCTACACCTATATCTTGTAACAACTTCACCAGAGTATTACCAGGTTCATCCTCTCCTACCGCGCCAATAAACCCTGCTGGCGTTCCCAATTTCACTAAAGCACAGGCAACATTAGCAGGCGCTCCCCCTGGGTAGGTAGTCCATGACCTCACTTCTTCCAGTTTTAGCCCCATTTGATCAGCTAAACAATCAAACATAATTTCGCCAAGGCACAAAACACGGGGATTACTCATCTCATTTTCGATTTTCGACTAGGGATTAAGAGCCTGTATAAAATCTACAACAATCTTTATTCCTTTCTCTCCAGTTATTCATACAATAAAATACCAATTTTTGTCACTAAACCCCGTCTACCGTGAGAACTGTAGTTTTTTATAATTAGGGTACAGCTTACAACTTAAGCTAGAACAAAACCTAATGATATCGGCCTTCGAAAAACTATAGGTTTCAACTTGGACGGGGTTTAAATAGGATATGTATGCTTTTTAGTTTCCAACTTTATTGATTCAGAATATACGTATGATTTAACCACAAAAGCAACATATAGTACAAAAAGTTTTAGACAATAGATTAACATCCAGATCAAATCCAAAGAAAATATGGACTTTGGTATTAGTAGGAACATTTATAGCGTCTAGCTCTGAGAGAATCTTTTACAATGAGATAGAACGATTGAGTACATATACCAAGGGAGGAATAAATAAGTCATGGCTGCTAGTGAGTCTGGGACCCCTGTTAGTCTGTCAGACAGAGAACTGCAAATTATCGACTTAGTGGCCGCTGGCTTAACTAACCAAGAGATTGCAGCAAAACTGGAAATCAGCAAACGCACGGTTGATAACCATATCAGCAATATCCTCACTAAAACCAAAACAGACAACCGAGTTGCATTGGTTCGCTGGGCTTTACAGTGGGGAAAAGTTTGTTTAAATGATGTTAACTGCTGTATTTTACCTAACCACAATGATTCAAATATTGACTAGTCGAGTGCTGCTGCTCTCCTTTGGGATGCTGAAACGTCAATTTTGAGGTTTACTGATAGTCTCCTCCTCACGTCTTTTTTTCAGTGTCAACCTCTACCACAAGTTCAGTAAATTACATCTTGTACCTTCTGAATCATGCTAGGGTGGGCATTGCCCATCCTAAAAAATAACATAATTTTCAAATTTGATTTTGTCACTTTGGCAATAATTATGGTGCAATTAGTGACTTTACTTTTACTTAAAAATAGTTAACAAAAAGGTAAGGATTGAGGTGGTGGGGTATTGACAAGTGTGATAGGTGAGGCGGAATATAGCAAGCAGTTATGGAAAAGAACCTGCCACCAAAACTAGACAGAGAGATATTGAAGCAGTTGGCAACAGAGCAACTGGTAGAAATC
>CAKZGI010000222.1 GCA_936914905.1 uncultured Trichormus sp.
CGCTGCCTTCATCTATCTTAGTAGTTATGTACTATATTTATATGCTTTTGCCCTGTTAGCAATGCAAGGATGGCGTTTCACAAAAACCGTAATTAGTTTTGTGGTTGCTTCATTTATAGGACTTGTTGCTTTTGTACCCTGGTTATTGGTTATAATTGCCAACTTCTCTCATATTCGACAACTGACTGTTTAACTCATGGTCAACGGTGGTATTTAGTACAGAAATGGCTGTTCAATCTTTGCACTGTTTTTTTTGATTTGGACTTTTCTCATAGTTTCCTGAATGTATTTCCGTATTTAATTATTCTTTTAGTCGGATATGCTATATATATTCTTTATCGCTATGCCCCAAAACACATTTGGTCGTTTTTTTTGATAATGATTGCATCTACATCTCTTCCCTTAGTAGTGCCAGATTTGATTTTTGAAGGACAGCGTTCCGGTATTAGTCGGTTTTTAATTCCTTGTTATTTAATTATTCAACTAGCAGTCGCTTATTTGCTCGTTACTCAAATTACTTCTCCTTCTATTACTATTCGGCAAAACCAGTTATGGCATTTTGTTATAATGGCGTTAATATTGGCTGGAATCGTTTCTGGCATAGTTAGTTCCCAAGGAAAAGTTTGGTGGACTAAGTATCACAGCTACGATAACGTGGCAGTGGCTTCTATTGTTAATCAAGCTGCTTACCCACTTTTAATCACTAAACCTGCTAATGGGCTAGCTTTCAGCTACCTGTTAAATTCAAAAGTGCAATTGCAATTGGTAGTTCCATCAAACATACCCATTATTGCTAATAATTACAGTGATATTTTTTTATACGATTCTGGATATGAATTACAATCTGCATTTAAAAAATAAGGACAATACAAGCTAGTTCTGATCTACCAACCTTGGTTTTGGAAATTAATAAAAGCATCAATCAGTTAATTTTTGTATCCACTAATCTTATGTGATCCTTCAAAAGATTCCTAATCTACCAAAAGGTAGGGTTAATTTATATTTTTTAATATTATTTGAGAAGTACTCTTATCTAAAATCTTATTTTAGGGTGCTAACACTAATTAGTCCATAAGATTAGTATTACAATATTTATTGTAAAGATTTTTACTTTTAACTTTGTTTGTCAAGCATTAATTTTAAATTAACCTTCTACTACACCAGTTCCAGTAAATTATGGTTACGTAATATTGGGTTGATTTATGGCAGTTCCTTGCTGTTCTTGGATATTGATGTTAAGAGTGTATTAGGATGTTCTTCCTAAAGTTAGTAAACATTTACAATTTTGGAAAAAAGAAGCTGAACAAATTCCTAATCAAGAACTGCCTAAGCAAGCTTTACTGAGTTTTAAAAATAAAGCTTCTCATTGTGAAGGCGCTTCTATCTATGGATTACTTGCTCAACAAAAAATTGAGCCAGCAATTCGGTTTTTAGTTGCTTATCAAACTATTAGTGATTATTTAGATAATTTATGCGATCGTAGTACTTCTTTAGACCTAAAGGATTTTCGTAGCCTCCATACAGCAATATTACACTCTTTAACACCTGAGACTCAATACATTAACTACTATCAATTTCGTCAAGAACAAGATGATGGTGGCTATTTAGTAAAATTAGTCAAAACTTGCCAGGAAATATTAAAGCAACTGCCATCTTATGGAATAGTTGCTTCTAGTTTATATCAATTGGCTGTTTATTATTGTGATTTACAAGTCTATAAACACGTTCAAGTTCAAGAGGGACTTCCTCGATTAAAAGCATGGTTTGAAGGACATCGCCATCAAGTTTCCCAAATTCAATGGTATGAATTCTCTGCTTCTACTGGGTCAACATTAGGAATTTTTTGCCTTGTAGCTTACGCCTTTTCTCCAGATTGCTCTGAAGAATTAACTACCAAAGTTAAAAATAGCTACTTCCCTTGGTTCTAAGGACTTCATATTTTGCTTGACTATTTTATTGATCAGGAAGAAGATCGCACAGGTAGTGATTTAAATTTTCGTTCTTATTATAAGAATGAACAAGAAATGATTGAAAGATTTGTTGATTTTATTCAGCAGGCATACAAAGCTGTTTCCCAGTTACCACATAAACAATTTCACCGAATGATTAATCATGCGTTATTAGGAGTTTACTTGGCTAATGAAAAAGTAAATAAACAGAATAATATAAAAGAAAATCATAAACAAATACTCCGTTCGTCTGATATTTCCTCATACTTTTTCTTTGGAACGCCATGATTATGATGCATCTGCGGGCATGAAAATATTTATGTAGTGTTTTTATGTCAATTTTATTATTCAATACAAAATATAAATAGTATCTTTAACAAGAAGCTAAATATAAATTTATTTGTTATTTAAATTAAACTAAATAATGAAAGTGTTACCTTTTGATCATAGAAACAAAGTCTAATGTTAAAAGGGGAATTTTAAATGCCTAAAATTGTAATTCTTGGGGCACGCCCAGCAGGATCTTCCGCCGGTTATCATTTGGCTAAAAGTAGTCATCAAGTCATGCTTATAGATAAGGATTGCTTTCCTAGAGATAAAGTCTACGGAGATGTAATCAGTCTAGAATCTGTTCAAGTATTATCGACGATGGGGATATATCCACAAGATATTGAAAGTTTAGCCTCTGAGTATGCCCAAATTGATGGGTTGTTGCTTGGAGTTTCAAATGAGATTAACCATTTACAAGATACTCATCTGAAAGGGTATTGCATACCTAGATTTGTATTTGACAATCTTCTTTATCAAAAAGCAATCAATGCAGGATGTGTGGCACGAACTCAAAAAATTACTAATATTGAACGCTATCATCCATAACTTTATAGTGAATTTGATTACATAATTGATGCACGCGGTATTTATGCAGGAGAAGTAAATACGAGCACTATTAGAGCCTACTGGAGCAGTAGACTAGCAGATTTTCCTCAAGACTTCCTTTCAAAAGCTCAAATTTACTTTGATAAAGCTTTGGGAGTTAGTGAGTATGGTTGGATATTTCCGGCAGCAGTAGGCTCAGAATTAGTCCAACTCAATGTTGGTGTAGGAGTGTGGATAGATGAATATAACAAGAGCAAAGTCAACATTATTATGCTTTTTAATGAATTTATACAGCGTAATCAGGCGATAAAAGAACTCTTAAGCTTAGTGGTCAGTCAACAAAAACCTCAAGCTTACCCTTTAGCTACTGCAAAACGAGCTAACATAGTAAGCAATGGCAAAGTATTCAAAATTGGTGATGCCGCTAATATTACAGATCCTTTAACTGGTGAAGGAATTGCAAATGCTATTGTTAGTGGCTTATATGTGACGCAAGCAATTAATATGAGTACTACTCTAGACTCTGCATCTGAAAATTGGCAGCATCTTTATCAGCTATACTTTGAGGACGACCTTGATGCCGCTTTACAAATAAAGTCCTTTAGAAAATTTTTATTTATAAATAAACTATTGATTTGGTTTATGAATCGGAATGAAACATTTACAGAGCAGGTGACTTATACATTTGTGGGCTTAATTCCCTATAAAAAGCTATTTCTGTAATTTACATTTATCAATTACCTTATCCCAAATTGCTCGCTTTGTCAAAATATTGGCGTTATATATGTCCATGTCGCTTTTGATGCCATTGCCAACCATGAGTAATAATTTTATGCAAGTGTGGGTATTGAGGGTTCCAACCCAATTTTGTACCTACTTTATCACTACTACCTACTAAAATTGGTGGGTCTCCTGGTCGGCGATCGCGCTCTATAATTTGAATATCTTTACCTGTGACTTCCTGAGCAGTTTCTATCACTTGCCGGACTGAAAAACTGTTGCCATTACCCAGATTAAATACTTCACTCTCTCCTCTATTTAACAAATATTGCAAACCCAAAATATGAGCTTGTGCCAAATCATTAACATGAATATAATCGGGGATGCAAGTACCATCTGGCGTAGGATAATCTGTACCGAAAATAAATATAGACTCGCTTTTACCTAAAGCTGCTAGTAACACTAACGGAATGAGATGGGTTTCGGGAATGTGGTCTTCACCAAGCAATCCATTTGGGTCAGCCCCGGCGGCGTTAAAATAGTGGAAGCTGACAGATTTGAGATTATAGGCGATATCAAAATCGTCCAAAATTCCTTCTACCATCCACTTGCTAGTGGCATAACGACTAATGGGGTTTTGGGGATGGTCTTCTGTTAAAGGAATAAACTCAGGTACACCATAAAGAGCGCAAGTAGAAGAAAAGATCAATTTATTAATTGATGCTCCTAACATTGCCTCTAATAGTGTTAAAGTGCCAACAACATTATTCCGGTAGTATTTAGCTGGATATGTGACTGATTCACCCACAGCAATGTAAGCTACAAAGTGCATAACTGCGGCTCTATTATGAGTAGAAAAGAAATTGTCGAGCAGAGGGTGATCGCTCATATCACCCACAATCAACTTTACTTGCAAAACCTCCTCGACAATTTCTCGACGCCCATTGGGAGAGATTATCTAGAACAATCACCTCATAACCTGCGTTTTTAAGAGCTAATACAGCATGAGAGCCAATATATCCTGCTGCACCTGTAACTAAAATAGTTGACATAACTTCCATCTCTCAAACTCTTACTCTCTGCATCTGGAGGGTCTCTGCGTGAGACATCATCAACACCTATCATTGAAGTAACGAGAGATAGCATGATCAAGACAAGGCATTAATTGACCGCGATCGCTACCGAGTACACTATAAGTAGGACGTTTAGCAGGTAAACCAATTTCTCGCATGGGCAAAGTAATCAAATTGCTGACACTGATACCTGCTTGTTTCGCTGCTAGTTTTGCCAGTTCAGCCCAAGCAATACCTTCGGTAAGCTGCGCTGACGTACTTTTGTTAGCTAAATGCCACAAACCGCTTTCACCATCAATTAATAAATCGAGACTAACATTAACTAAGTCTGGTATATAGGTAGGTGACACAACCCCATCCTCAGCCGCCACAAAAGCATTACCAGCACTCAGTTCACGTAAGGCAACAGTTACAAAGTTGTACTCATCCCAAGGGCCGAAAAATGCGCTGGTGCGAATCACAAGCGATGCAGGATAAGCCTGTAATACTAGCTTTTCTGCCAAAACTTTACTGCAACCATATACATTGAGAGGAGCAACAATATCACTTTCTACGTAAGGGTTAGTTACAGCACCATTGAAGACTAAATCTGAGGAAAACGTTAACAGTGCTGTGTTATGTTGAGCGCAAGCAGTGGCTAAAATGGTTGCACCTTCAGTATTAATTTTCAGGCAAATATGGGGTTCGCGCTCCGCGTCGTCTACTCGCACATATCCAGCCGCGTTTACTACTGCCCAAGGTTTTAACTCTTTCAGCATCGCATTTACAGATTTAAGATTGGTAATATCCATCTCGTGACGCGTCAATAGGTGATATGTAATGCTTCGCATCTCACACAATCGAGCAAAAGCTTGTCCTAATGTACCTCTAGCTCCGGTTATGACTAGAGGAGAGGGTGTGAGGGTGTAGGGGAGAGTGTAGAGTAAAGTTCTCCTCTGCCCCTCTGCCCCTCTGCTATTTTCACAACTAACGGCTGGGTATAGTAAACGCTCTGGTCGATGCCACCATCCTGGTGTATCAAGTAAGGGATGATTGGGTTGATGACCAGTGGCTAAATCACGGACCAATTTGGCGATCATCGTTGATCTAGGATGTGGAGAACGCAAATCAAATACACCTGATTCGTAGTAGCCAACTGAGCGAGTTACTAAACTATTCCAATCGTAGCTACCAAGGAGTGACCAAGCAGTAATCGCACGAATATCTACACCTTCATCTTGTAACTTTTGTGCTGCATTCCACACCTCATAAAGCCAGCGCAATTGCTCCTCACGGGTACAATTGACGTGAACTTCGGTGACAGCAAGGGGCAGTCTATAGCGTTCCCATACTTCTTGGAGTAATGTGTATGGGCCTGCCAAACTCTCAGCACAAACTCTCACCGCGTCAAGGTCTGCATACTTGTCCCACCCATTACCACCATGTGTCCAAGCTGGATAGTTTTCCAGATGCTCATCCAAAAACCGCTCACTTGTCACATAATGGTTAATGCCCATAATGTCTGGTGGACAATAAATATTGTGGCAAGCTGCTTCCAGTTCCGCCTCACTGATACCACAGTAGCGTAAGTAACCCCACATGGGATGAAGTGGAGTGACGTAACCACACAATAAATCAAAGCTCAACCAACGGCGTTCGTTTTCCAGCCCTGCTTGATACAATAACCTCGGTGTACTGTAAGTTTTACCTAAATCTTCAGTTTGTACAAGTTGGGCGTTGGGGTTAACTTCTCGGATTGCCTGCATAGAAAGAGCGATCGCTTGACACTCCACCAACAAAGCACGAGCGAAAGTTAAATTGTCCCGTCCGTGGGGATACCAATGACCATACATTCCGCTAAATCGCGCTGTTGTCAGTGGTTCATTGATTGGCGTGTAATGTGTTACCCAAGGATACCGCTCTGAAACTGCATAGGCAAACTCAGCTAATTTTCTAGGAAATTCTGGGTCTACCAAACTGGTGTCACGGGGGCCACTACCATGATGCACCAACCCCACAATCGGAGTAATACCAAGTTCCCGTAACCTCTCCAACCGCACATCTACCCATGACCAATTAGCATTCTCTAACCCATCAGGTGCAACTCTCTCCCACAGCACAGGGTAGCGAATTTTCTTTATACCCAATTGGGCAAACAACTCTAGATCATCCAAACGCCTTGCATGACCATTGCGTTCTAACTGGTCAAAATATTCCTCACCCACACGATTAACCGTACACTCCAGACCACCCCAAATTTCCACCGGATATTTTGGATTGACGACCATAACTCATACCAATTTGTAATTCCTAAGCAAAGTCACTTTGACAACACTCCGCGTAACTTTGCGCTTACTTAGCGTGCCTCTGCGTTTAAAAAGTTACGACTTGACCTAAAGCAATACAAACCACGAATTCCTCAAACCTTCACAGCAATTTCCTTGTAAACAGACAAAGCCTGAGCCACATATTGATCCATGTTGTAATACTTGTAAGTTGCCAGTCTTCCTACAAAATATATTCCGGGAGTGCTATCTACCAAAGCCTTATATTGCTTGTAAATCTCCTGATTCTCAGGACGCGGTACGGGATAATAGGGGTCGCCCTCTGGTTGAGGAAACTCATAAACCACGCTAGTTTTAGGGGTAAAAGTAGCCAAAGCAGATTTGGCCGCCATAGGTCGTATGTAAACCTTACTCGGACTAGGTTTTATAAAAAAAACTAACTTTTACCTAAAAATTAGGATTTGGCAGACCAGATCCACTAAATTTAGCCGTACCATTTGAACCCCTCTAATTTTTGTAGCCTGAAGCCCTTGTGGCTACCTGACCAAATGCTGTGCCAAATAACTTAGACTTTTACTGGTACAGTAAAAACAAGCTTTTTCTCCACTTTTTGATGAAAAGAGCAATGTTATTTCTGTAACTCCTTCATGGCAAGCCTTTCAAGGTTTACGTGGCGCTAAAATGTGTCTTTGCTACTTTTACCCCTTTTAGAGTATTCCTGTCCAGTCAGGTATTTAAACTCAGTCACACGAGTATACAAGTGTTCATTCGGATAGTTCATAACTGCCGTAGCTTGAAATACTTCTGTATTATGTGTCTCGTGGTTGAAATCCAGTGACCGATAAGGC
>CAKZGI010000223.1 GCA_936914905.1 uncultured Trichormus sp.
AACTACAGCTCACAATGCATGACTCAATATCGGGTGTAAATACAAAATCCCAAAAGCTTCGCTTCACAACCAACATTGAGCCCCACCCGTACATCGTGACGCCCCTAAAGCATGGATATAATATTGACTCTATTTTCGACAAGTGGCTTATAATACTAGCATGGATCATGAAGAAGGGTAAGTGCCCAAAATAAAATATCTACGCCGAGTGATTGGCAATTTGATCATGAAGAAGGGCAAGTAGCCAAAATAAAAAAATATACGCTGAGTAATTGATGGGCAAAAGCTTTATGGTGAGGGCACACGGCATGCGGCCAAGGCTAAGGCATTAGGTTTACAATTATAATATATTATAGAACCGAGCGGACTCGAACCTTGCACCTATGCTAAAAGAGACAAAGGTTGTATCCAGTACACTACTCACCTTAGAGGGTTTCTGGTGTCCAAAGTATCCTCTTTATTCCTTCAATCCCTCCCCAACTCCCTGTCTCTCTCATCATTTATCATACGCGTGGCTCAACCTCCTTCTCTCTCTTCATTCTTTTCCATTAATGCCACGATCCACTTATTCTCCACCAATTGCTTGCATGCCGCCACCCATCTCTCTACTCAATTCCTCTCATCCCTCTCTTCACCATGGATCCCTCTCACCTGCAAGCAGCCAAATCTATGGAAGCTCTGTTCTTTAGCTTATGTATGGCTATGTAATCTATGCATGCTTACTCTATCTCTACAGACTATCTCTATGTATGGTTTGGCTTTCTATGCATGCTTATGATATCTCCACAGACTATACCTATGTATGATTTGGGTTTCTATGCATGCTTACTATCATATAATCAATCTTGCTCGTTGGAGCAGTATCACATCAGTTAATCCATCAATCAATCTTGCTCAATCAATGTTTCTTTGTGAGCAGTAGTACATTATCTATCTACTTATGTTAATTGCTTAATGTTAATGTTAATCTACTATAGAAAGCTTACTATTATATTATCAATCTTGCTTAATGCTTCTTGGTGTGCAGCGGTACATCATCTACCTATGTAGGCTTTAGGGTTTCTGTATTATGGGTTTACTGCTTAGGATCAGTCTATGTTTGGTATTTATAGGGTTTAAGGGTTACTACTTTACTCCATAATCCGCTTGTTAAACTACAGCACAAACTACTAACTACGTTGTGATCAATTTCATAATCTTTTCCTATACCGGTTTCATAAACAAGTACTAAACTACTCCATGAGCTCCTTTCTAAACTACATGGAGATACATCTTCATAAACTCCATGAGTTGCTTTCTAAACTCCATGTGCTGCTTTCTAAACTACATGGAGATACAGCTTCATAACTATGAATGTAGTAAGTACTGGTTATCCGCATGTTTAGGACTTCTATACTCACATTTGTTTTCAGCACTTCATGGTATTGATTCTCATCTTACTTACAGTTTTTCCATTCATTTCAGTAATACTTGTTTTGCAAATCATTTGCTTGGTCTGAGATGCTATTACTTGCGATCTAACATCATATGCTAAGTCTCGACCTCTCTTCTCTAATGAGGGGTGAATGTAACATTTGTTGATATATAGCTTCTCAATGTTCCATATGATGTATCTTGGTGCTTAGGATTTTCAGTTTCCTGGTTAAAGCGCCATTCATTCAAGTCCCACATGGAATTGGCACCCAATCAAGACTTCCCATGGGGCAGCATGTTCAGCTCTCCGCCCACAAAAGTGGTAGTTCATTCATTCATTTTCCTCAACATGGCCCACAAGCTTGCTATGGTATGCTAATTCTTTATGACATTCATTTACCTTTAGGGTTCATTTACATTCATTTAAGGTTCACAAAGCTACGGTATGCTAATTCGTTTACATTCATTTAATTCTTTACGGTTCACAAAGCTACAATACAGCATTCACTTCTCTCGACATGTTAAGGTTCCTCTGTGTAACCAGTTTCATTTCTCTTAACATGTTCAATAAGCTTTGCAATTTACCTGCTCAACAGGGTAGTATTTATCTTCATAGTTTTCATTCTTTACTAGTATAACGTTCATGGCATCTCTTTATGACATTCATTTAGCTTCATATGTTTACTATCTGCTGATGTACAGTGGACTGGGTTATGAATTAGGGTTCACAAAGCTACAATACAACATTCACTTCTCTCGACATGTTAAGGTTCCTCGTGCTGTGTACCCGGTTTCATTTCTCTTAACATGTTAAATAGGATTCGTAGTATAACAAGGTTTTCTTCGTAGCTTTCATTCTTTACTAGTATAACGAATCACCAGTTTCTCCTGATGAATCTACTATATTCGATCATATATATGGAAACTTCAAACTGTATGTTCCCAGACCCAACTCGTTAAGTTATAATATGCAATTGTATGTATACTCATAACAAACAGTTTCCCACAAACTAAGTGCCAGCTAGAGAACATCAAAGTCAACCTCAATGTTGTCTGTATCATCCATCATTGTGATTCATATCACTGTGACTTCCAAATTTCACATTGTACTATCTTCATCTGCTTATATTGATGATTTGGCTAAGTTTGAAGCATTTTCATTATTACCAAAGTGCTTGATATTAGTGCCACTCACCCAGATAAAGGGTTTAGGGCTTATGCGAGTTTATGCTGACAACAATGACACATTCATTGAGGTGAGGCTGATTCAACCTGGTTTCGCCTTCTGGAACCAAGCTAAATTTACAAGGGTTTCCGGTTAATAGGACTGACATCCTGCCCAAACTAAGCAAACTCTTCACGTGAGCACAAAATAACCCTTACATGATGACTCAACATGGAAACACAAACTGAAACAAGGTCAGCTTTACAGCCTCATTACAGTAGTGGAATTGGTTATTATTTTGTCTATGAACTAAATGACCATAATGAACAGCCATGCAGAACCAGCCAAGAATGATTGTATTGATAGATTTACTTTAACCGGACAATAATTAATTGACTTATTCTATCTAAGTTATGAGATCGATATTTGTTTACATAAAAATAGGAAAGGAACCATTCAGCAATCCTTGAAGATCAACTGGAGGGCTACCAAAGGAATGCCTCATTTTACCTAGTTGCAGTCACAACATCAACAGGAAGGCATACAAGTAGTATGACATGTACAATGGAGATTACTTGCTCAGTTCTGAGCAGCCCCAGAGTATTCCATCCCGGTGAGTGCTCTGAATTTGGAGCAATCAAAGTGCTAATAATATTGTAACTGTCATTTTCAACCAGCATATATTGTCCCATGATTCGGATTGGGACACCATGATCTATAATAAATTGTCAAATAACTGGCACATAAATATCAACCAACCTGCAACAACTGGAGTTCCTACACGGGCTCTAGAGTGAACATGACAAGCATCCAATCACCGCCATCTAGGCTCAGTGCTTATTTTAACCCCATCCTCGACATGACGTCTTCCTTTCAGTTCCCAATCACTTGGAAGGAGAAAGAAAAAAAGGGAATCTCCTCATATGTCACTGAAAAGCTTCTGACATTTCTGAACACGTTGAAGGAAGTTTACTGTTCCATAAACACGTCTATTGGGCCCGGTTTACTATCACTTGAAGTTGTACTATCTTCTTTAACTGTTCCTTGCTCATCAAAAGAAGCTGGCCTCTCCACTTCCACTCTCTCCACTTTGGTATATCTTTCCAGAATGCCAGAAAATGGTCACCAACCTGAAGGGTCTCAACTAATTGTGTTGCTTCTATTATGACCTTGGTGAACTCATGTACGCCTGGTATAGAAGACACCTTGCTATCCATCAATTAAATATGCTGCTTTCATTGGAGAAATCTTTGAATGGATCTCACTCATGCTCACATGCATGCATGCATACCAAACCTAGATATGTCCTTCCCATATTTGGGCAATCACTCAACATCTCACCATCTCACCACAACATCCATTCAATTGGATTCTCAGTATGTAGATTTGATATTTACTGTTGTTATGTTTACCCCTACTCTAACACAATAAGCTGTCCATCATCTCCAATGGTATCGTCACTGATTGATATGGTGGTCCAGATGTCAAGGGAAATGTCCATCTTCTTAAATCATGGCTAAGTTCAGCGTACTTCCATTTCTAAATGCAAGGCTGAATAAAGCCATCATTGTAAGACATAGATTAAGGCTGCTGAGAGTGAGAATAATTGGTTTCAGTTCTCAAAATGCTCATGAAATGAGAGTGCGTCACTAGGTCTTCTACGTGGGCTCATCAGCTAACTGGTGGCAATGGAAGATTACTGAAATGCATGCCATGATAAAGCTTCTGAAAGATATGCTTTTTGCTTACACATCAGTTGAGTGAAGCGATGATTGCTTGTGGACTTTAACGGCCTCTGGATCCCGGAAATGCATCTATTAAGCAAGAATACCGTTGAAGAGACAGGCATGACAAGCAACCAAATATACGAGTGTCAGAGCAATAACATAATGTCTCAAAGCTTCCATGAATAAATGCTCAACTTTGCAAACGAAACAACAGAATACCTACCTACCTTGCATGTTATCTCTGCTGGTTTCTGGTTACCTTGTATATCAGGCTGCAGTTCCTTGCAATGATGGAAGCAGCAAGAGTGGTCCTGGAAGATAAAACGAATTAGGTCCGATTTGAGATGTGGACAATCTCTCAGGCACCATCCACTGCTCCAACATACATACATGTGTACTTCATAGATCTATCTGAATGGAGGTAAAGTCGTTCAAATATGATTAGAGATGTACAGGTTCCAAAATGGCATGATGACTCTCATCTGTATGCTTGCATACATGCAATGAATACATACACACATGCATGCCTATACATCCATGCAATGCTACTAGGTGAGCACAGTAGCATTGTACAGGTTTCAAATTGGCATGATGAATCTCATCTGTATGCTTACTTACGTACATATGCACACATGCATGCATGCAATGCTATGAATATGTGTTGTGTTAGCATCGGATCCTACTAGGCTTTGTGATATTGGTACAATATGAGATGTTACTTTCACTATGGGAGGGTTTAGGAAATATTTGTTAACTATGGGGATGATAGTCAATAATTACATTATACTTGTCTTCCACTTCTGGGTTATGTCTTTACATGAATAAAAACTAATGCTTTTGCTATTCCACCAAACTATTCACTGTGAGAATTGTGTGGTATATAGCTAATGCTCTTGAAAAACTTCATTTAAGCCATCTATCATGTATGAAATTGTTTATAAATAGCTAACGCATGTAAAACATATGTGTTGCTAGCCCTATCCAATTCCCATACAATTGAGGCCACAACTCCTTGCAACACTCTTTTGGGTGATCATAACATTAACTCAAACACAAGCAATGATGATGATGATGCAACAACCTAATTTTAGTAGCTTCCCATTTTTTCTTCACCCTACCTAAGTGCCCATAAAAGAGTTGAGTTAGCCCTAAATTCCAATTCTTTTTGCTTTTGTCTCCACCTTACCACGAATACATTAACACTTATAAAAGGGGTGTGAATTGTATGAGATTAGACAGATTTTTGTGAATGTGATTAATTCAAGTATATTTCTGGAAGTGTAGAGTCTAAATAAGTGATGCTACTATCTTTTCTAAGATAGATTTACGAAGTGGGTATCACTGAATTAGGATTGGACAAGGAGACAAATGGAAGACTGCCAAGAGGGACTGTACAAATGGTCATGAACCACGTATTGCATCAGTTTATCATCAAATGTGTGGTTGTTTACTTTGATGATATCCTCATTTACAGTGCTAACCTTCAAGACTATATTTGGTACTTACGTGAGGTCTTCCATGTGCTTTGGTGAGAGCAATTTTATGACCTCTAAGGTACTCTTTTTGGGTTTCATCGTACCAATAGAGGGGCTGAAGGTTTATTAGTCCAAAGTGGACGCCATCTGCAACTGGCTGACACTTTCCACTCTAACTGAAGTTAGGAGCTTCCACGGCATTGATTGTTTTATAGATGCTTCATTCCCCACTTCAGCAGCATTACTGCCGCCATCAATGATTGCATGGAACATGAGCCATTTGCATGGACAACACATGTACAGTATAAAGATAGGAATTGGTGCAGTCCTTAGCCAACAACATTGGCCGATCGCTTATTTCAGTTAGATGTTGGGTGGTGCTTGAACATGATACAACACGTGTGATGTCGTATGCAGTGGTGTAGGCGATTATGCATTGATGACACTAAATTTGTTCACGAAGACTTGAAACATGTGTATAGTGAGGATAAAGTATCGACTACCCATACATCTTGATCACCTATCTATAAGGCTTCACCTTTGTCATTGAAAACACCGGTAGGGTAATGAATGAAGTAGTGGATGCCTTCAGTCGACGACATAGCCTCCTTACCAACATGCACATTGAGGTACCATGGCTTTGATCTATCTTTGATCTACTTGATGCGGATTGCTATTTATCAGGAATCATAGGTAAGATAAATAATAGTGATAAATTGGAAACTTACACATAAGAACTACATGAAGAAGGACATGTGGGACGTGATCCCAGTTGTATCTAATCCAAGAAGCATAGGATTGAGCTTGTTCCAAGTTATTGTGGCCCTCTTCATTGAGCTTCACATAGAGCTCCATGGTTTCTCGTGGCCCTCTTGATTTGCTTCAGTTATCAATCACTACAAGACATACATCAAACAGTTTGCACTCACCTAGAGCAAGCCCATCTCAAGTAGAAAATTGTTGGTGACAAGAAGTGTTGACAAGTAACCTTAAAGCTAGTGACCTTTTGTGGGTAATTTTCAACAAGGAGCGATTTCCAGCTGGCACCTATAACAAGCTCTCTGCCAAGAAGATTAACCCTGATGCTTGTCAGATCAAGTAGCAGATTTGTTTAATGGCAAAGACCTCGTTCCATATCATACAACACCCAACGATGTAAAATTTGAGAAACAAATTCCTTCCATGAAAGAGAATGATGAGTTTGCCGAGACTCAAAATGTCATGTTTACTGGAAAACAAATGCAACTCAAACTAGACACAAGTGATCACATCTACCAAGCATATGGCAAATGGAGGTGTCCAATGCATTATCGGATTTGTTTGCCATTTGCTAGTCCCTATAAATACCTATATGGAAATGATGGATTTTCATGTAATGATATTACAATCCGTGGAACTAAATTTTAGAATATCCTTGGTCTTTTAATAAACTTGTCATTCTCAATTGATTCGGTTAATCATTTAATCCATTTTGAACTTAACAATCATTAACATTTTATTCAATGCTTAGAGGTACCTTCTTGTGCAATTGTCTCTTATTTGTCATTGAGTGAGTATGACTTATCACCCTAACAAATTTAAACTGCACTATCACCCAAACATGATGTAGACCATCGACATTATGTGGCCTAACATGCATATGTGACTAAGTTCTTTTAATGTCAGTCAGGTCAATAAGGCGGAATGACTTAAATCTGTTCTTTTATATCCCTTAGATATGCACAACAATAAATGGGAAATTATATATGTTGAGAAAGTAAGCTCAACATGTGGGGATTAAGACTCGAAACTAGTACCAGAAAGAGCGGCATCCAAAACCAATGGAGATCAAGTCACTGGCTTCGCGCCACTGGCTTTTCAACCAAGCGCAATGACCAATTATGTGAATCAACG
>CAKZGI010000224.1 GCA_936914905.1 uncultured Trichormus sp.
TTGTGTACATAAAAAGGTGGGTTCATGTATAGGGTATTCCTTTTACCTATACCACCTTATTATGCAAAATAAAACTTTTAGTATCGATTGCACTATGAACCGAATCGAAGGCATACTCGATAAAAAAAAATTGTATACCAAATGTTTGTCTACGTATGTTAGGTATATTTAGTGTTTATCGTTCTTACACCTTTACATAACCTCATGGCTTTTTTCCTAGATTAGAGGAGGGCACGTTTGTGATCTCCAATGTAAAGGACATATATGTAATTTTTGAGTGAGGGCATTTATGTATTTTAAAACATTGCTTCTGTTGCTATAGTTATTGGATTTCAAATTTCATCTCATATGTCAAGAGGGAGACAAACATGAGATGCGTTGTCGAGTCAGAACTCTCAATTCCTAACAATCTCTTGTAGTTTGTGGAGATTACCATGATATAATTATTTACTGCTACGTTAACAAAACGCTTGGTTGTATGTCAATGTTGTTTGGCTTTGATAATTGGCTTCCAGACTTGGGGTAAGAAGGCGAACCTTATGCCTTCTTGTATAGTCAGATCCTGGGGAAACAAAAGCAAGGAGACTATTTACACTTTGAGCTCCACTCCATGTCTAAGGATATTAAGATTGGATATTTTAGTTGTGAGTTAGGTGGACACATCACTACTTAGTGATGTGATCTTGAGATGAAAGATCTTATTGGAAATTCGGGACAATTTCGTTGAAGTTTTCAACGACTAGTTCTTGCAACCACCTTCTCACACTAGACAAGACCCCAATAACCTGAGTTTGCCAAGGCTCCGAATGCCAACTTCACTGGAAAACGTAAGTAAACCAGTGACTTAGTTGACAATGACTCTAAGACAACCGTTTCACCTCTTCTAGGCATATTGCCAAAAACGGAGACACACTCTATTGATATTTTAGATCATAGAGTGTAGGTGTCACTTATGAGTTGCCTGAATGAAAGTTAACATTTTTAACCTCACAAAAATATACTTTGATTGTTTTAGAATAATTCAATGACATATAGACATTTCGCATCAGGAAGTAACCTCTATAAAAGGCATAAGATGTTTTCTTTCGAAACTGTAGATAAACATGAGCAAATGGGAGCTTCTAGGTGTCATGGCCAAATGTGAAAAAATCTTGATACCTACAATATGAAATATCAACGACATTTAGGCATGAGTCAAAAACAAAACGCCTGTAAGGTATTGATCCAAAACAAAATTCTTGTACGGTATGAGTCACAGATAGGACACAAGAAACATGATCCTAACTAGTAATCCATAGTGGTTAGATCAGGGATTGTTAAAACCAAACCATGTAAAAACTTTGAAGCCATTTAAACCAAATTATTTCAGCCAAACCATTTAAACCAAGCCGTTCAATAGCTATGAGAAACCAAACCATTTAAAACCAAACCGTTTATGTAAAATGTAGAACCAAACCGAACCGGTTTATCAAAAATCAAAACCAAACCAGTTTATCAAACATAAAAACCAAACCAAACCAAATTGTTTTTGACATAATCCAACCAACACGAAACAATAAATTGTACCAAATCAAAGACTAGAACACTATAAAATAACAGAAATTTACAACACATTTTCTGAAAATTGTTAATTTGTGAAAAATGATAGG
The DNA here is from genome assembly GCA_936914905.1 of uncultured Trichormus sp. Taxonomy (GTDB): domain Bacteria; phylum Cyanobacteriota; class Cyanobacteriia; order Cyanobacteriales; family Nostocaceae; genus Trichormus_B. The sequence continues at coordinate 1,650 of CAKZGI010000224.1, forward strand.
ATATTACATAAAAAGATAAATGTTTTTTGGAATGATAAGAAAAATTCATACAATAGAGTTCCAAAAATCCATACAATAGAGTTCTAATTTTCCAATTAAGAACAACAATCTATATAATAGAGTTCCAATTTTCCAAATCCATAGGACCATATATGTAAACTTAATCCAGCTTTTTGTTTCCAATATTTGAATAAGGGATTCCTGAAAGTATAAAATATACAAAAGAAATAAGTAATTTGTAATAAAAAATTTAAAGAATCGACTAAAAACAAAATAGTAAACAATATGTAATAAAAATTACAATGACTTTGAAGATCTCCAATTGCAACCACTATTGTCGTTAACATGTCAAAAATCAACATGATTCCTGTACATATAAAATACATAAAAACAAGTAAGTAATTATTAATAAAAATACTTTAAGTAAAGACTCAAATAAAAAACAGCCAAGTAACAAGTATGCATACCTTAATTTTCCTTTGACTATCATGCAATATGTAATCTATTACCTCGTCTTCAGCAACAAGATCATCCAAATTCATTGTTTGTTCTGCATAATTGATGTGAAAATTATCTAACATTTGAACATTACATTCTTTTAAAACATTCATCCATGATCGAACACACATTTCAGCTTTGAAAGTGCATGAATGTAGTTTGATCCTGTTATCAAAGGTCATTTTTGCTGCCGAATTAGCCTCTTCAGCAGGTACTGATGATGCTGGTATACTGAGGTAATCACATGCCATCCTATATAGTGAAGGCATTGCCGATTTATTATCATTCCACCATTGTAAAGGATCCTTGTCCGTGCCAGCCGAAGGAAGTCTCATAAAGTGCTCAATTTCTGACCGTGAATCGGAAATAAGACTTTTATTATTTACACCCATTAACGTCCAAATTTTAGAGTTCTTATCATTTTCATGTATTGTGGTTGAAGCCGAATGTGGTTCAACATCACTCGAGAACGAGTGATAATGGGACTCAATCATGCTTTCAACCAACTTAATATCTAACTCTCTTTCTGTATGATTATTTGGAAAAGGCAATCTATCAAACAAATAAAACGGTTTTAAACTCAAATAAAAAATCAGAAATCATGATGATAATTGTACGATATAAAGGTAAGCATTACCTGGGATCAAGAAACATTGCTATGCGAGATGGAATAGACTTTAACGATTCTTGATACTTAATTAAATATTGCAAGCAGTTCTCAGACGCTCTTTGAAGCACCTCTTGTGTGAATCTAGATGATCCTGGAAGCGAAGAATCTAAAAATTCATTGCAATGATTTAGTAAACAATTATATGCTAGCGATGCTAGTGATAATGTAGGATATCTTGAGCCTCCCAGAAAAGTAGAAACCTCGGCCGGTGTATCTAGCCATTCCGCCATGGCATGTATGTGACTCCAATCTTCTCCGGTCAAGACATTACCATTGAAATCACTTGATATTGTTAAATCTGAAATTGTAAAATTCAATACATCTCTATCCTTGATAGATTGCCTAAACATTTCCAAGGTGGAATTCCATCTTGTAACAACATCAAGCCTTGGGGGTTCCCTTTCATGATGTTCAACCATCCTAGCATACTTCCTAAACACTTCCCTTCGAACCTTGCTAGATCTAATAGTATGGAGCACTGTTCTCAACTTTTCTGTTGAGGGTGAGATAACCTCTAATGCTGCCTTGATACCCAACTGAAAAGTGTGAACCATACATCTTAACATATGTGATGGAGCCAAAATTTCCTTACCATGCTCATCTTGTAACAACATGCTCAACTCCTTTGCAGCTACTTGTGCATCACTCGCTCCATCAAAAATTGTAGCTAAGAGTCGACTAGAAATAACAAAGGATCGAAGTCGAGAAAAAAGGGCATGTGCACAACGCTTCCCTGATCCAACACCTGGAAATACATGCACAAAATCCAATAACATTGACCTTGACCTTGCTGTCTCATGACATGCCCAATGAAGTGTCACTGAGTAGAAGCCCTTCAAACTACTATTTGACCAACCATCAAATGTTATGGAAAATCTTGATTGGCATTTCGATAGAAAATCGATCACCTGACGACGCAACACCACATACATTTCTAGGATAGAACGCTTAATTGTGCGTCTTGACTTTACTTGATATCCAGGTACAATTTGTTGCATGAACTCCTTAAATTCAGGTGATTCCACATGTGCATGGGGCAATGTTCCCTTCACAATATACTTCACGATGGCAGCATCAATTTTCTTCTCTAAAACATGAGATACTCTACCTGACTCAATTGAAGATTGAATGTGCTGTGATATACCTGAATTTTGGTCTGGGTCGCATGATAAACGATGCTTTTCTGCTAAATGTTTGGCTATAGTGCCTGTGGATGTTGTAGAAGACCAACAAACATGGCAATGTTGGCATCGTCGTCGAGGTGTGCCATTATCCATATAAAATATGATGTGAGCATCTGTCCATGATGTGCGTAGCCTTTTTCTTGAGCTACTTGTTGACCCACGGCTAACATCAATTGAAGATGAGTTCACTGCAGCATTAGTTTGAGATGATGATTCCATTTTATGGTGTTCCTATAAAATTCAATTAACTCAATTAGCACATTTCAAATACATTATAATGAGATAAATAAATGAAGTAGAAATACTTTATGAAATTTGGAGATGATTAAAGTAAAGATAAAGAATCTCAATGTCCAAGAACCCCCAAGTTTTGAACAAATATATTCATGTACATATATACATGCCCATGCACGCAGACACTGATTTTCATCATACTAGATCTTCAATGTCTACCCTAAATTGGTATGCATTCTCATAAGCATCTTCAATCAATCCATGGCATACTCAATGGGCAAAAGTTGTCGAGCTACACTGTCAACTGCCAACCAACGACAATCCATAACGTAATCAACATCAAACCTGGTGAAGAGAGGTCCTCACCAGCGAGCGAATAACATCCACAACCTTGAATGATATCAAGACATGACAGGCAAGCTTTGGATCTTGACCCCATCCATAGCGTACTACTCAACATCAAAACTTGTGAAGCTAGGTGCCCAGCAACCCATGAAAATGGCATCCGAAGCCTTGAATGAGGTCTAGAGTCAATTTCATGGCATCCGAAGCCTTGAAGGGGGTCTAGAGTTAAGCTAGGTTTCTGAATACTATAGCTAGTGATGGCTCTCTATATGTGTCGAGACCTGCAAGTTACAACTAACACTTGGGGTAGTGACATTTCTTGGAAGTGTGGCCCCAAGTGTAGAGATGATGGTGACTTCCAAGCATATTGATGACCACATAAGAATTGCCTTACACCCTCATTGATCTCTGTCAGAGAATTAGACCATGGTACCTGTTAAGGAACGCGTGCGACCTGAAATTGTTCCTGGTAACGACAGGTATGATGGGCAGAAAACACAGGTTGGTTCTCCTTTCATCCTTTCCTACCTAGTTTTGCCTCAAATCCAAAGAGAAAGGAGGATTTTATGTGTAGAGGAGAGAAGGAAATGTCGTTCCTTCACCAACATAAGCTTCAGAAAGAGGCTTCTGTCTCATCCTTGCTCAAATCATGTGCTGAGCAAAAAGACCTGGAAAAAGGTTTCAGAATACATGAGAATCTCTTGAGGACCGACTGGCTTGAAAAGAGCGTATTCATCGGAAGTGCTTTGGTTAGTCTATATGCCAAATGTGGTGCACTTAATGAAGCAAAAGAAGTTTTTAATCGGATAGAAGCTCGGAATTCAGTCTCGTGGAATGCATTAATAGGAGGGTATGCCCAACATGGCCATCCCAATGAAGCATTACAATGCTTTCACCAAATGTGCGAAAACATTTTCCCTGATTCAATCACTTTTGTGTGCGCTCTCAAAGCTTGTGGCAGCACAGAATCCCTCCTTGATAAGGGAAAAGAAATCCATTTGCAGATTCTTAATGAGGATTTGCAGATTCTTAATGAGGATTTGCCAGTAATTTTCTTGCTCTGATATGCAAAAAAGTTGAAACCGAACCGCGCCCAAAGGTAAGATTCACACCTGTGTTATGGAGAGTCTGGAGTCTGAAGAGCAATAAAGTGGTGATTGGTGGTTGCCGCCTCAGCCTTCACAATGCCGCCTGTGTAGTGCGCCTCCTGAATCCTTTCCGCTCGATAGTTCACTCAGGACTCATACACTGTTGAAAATTTAGGAAGGGTATAATTTCTCAAATTGAAAATTTAGGGGTAGGGTAAGAACCTATAAACCTATAAACCGAACCAAATTAATAGAAACCGTTAAACCTATAAAACCGATAAACCGTTAAACCTATAAACCGATAAATGTTAAACCGAACCGAACCAAAACCAAACCGAACTTTCATTCTTTAAACCAAACCAAACTCATTATTTAATAATGAACCGATAAACCGTTAAGCCACGGTTTAACGGTTCGGTTCGGTTTGAGCCGAAACCGTGCCCATTGCTAATAGGTAGAAGACAGAGAGGGAGTCGTATTATAATGAAACGTCAAAATAAACTTGGTTTTCCATCTAATTAGGGCAACTGCCCAAACTTATTACTAATTACAAAGATGGCCCTATGTGTGTCCCTAATGTGAATACGGTCATTACTAGCTATATTCGATACCGAGTGGCATGAAGCCTTGTAATTGCTCCATGTAGATTTCCTTTTCTAGATCATTGTGGAGGAAGGTCATTTTTACATCCAGTTGATGAAGCTCCATGTCCTCGCCAACAATTAGGAGAAACCGAATAGTGATAATATTTACCATGGGTGAAAAAAGTTCGTCAAAGTTGACTCCATATTCTTGTATGAACCCTTTGCTACGATCCTGCTTTTGTACTTCAAATTTTTGGAATCGGATCTCTCCTTGAGTGGGAATATCCATCGACACGGAAGTGCCCATTTGTCTTCAAAAGTTCCACTATGTTCCAATTCAAGTTTTCTCGCATGTAAATTATGTTGTATTCCATTGTAGGATGTCGGTTCGGAAGAGTGTTCTATGAGGAAGAGTTAGGAGAGTGTCTCTCATGTAGTTAAGATAATCTTTTGGATCGTTGTGGTAAGGCTAGGCTCCCTTGTGTCATGTTCTACGACTCTGGATATGTGTGTGGTTTACGTGGATCCTGAAGGGATCTAAACCAGGAGACACATTATTTGTGTTCAAATGACAAAACTTAGAGTAAAATTAAGAGAATTCATGAACATCAAGGAAATAGATGAGAGGAAATAGTCACACACGAGTTATCAATTAATCGTACGTATTCAATTACATACCCAACCCCATTACATCATACTATCTTCTCTTATATGAGATTTGAGGCATTAAATCCTACTAAATTTGTCTCCCTTCTCCATGACATGCTATTTGTGCATGAATTCATGTGTACTACAATACGTGTGACATTATAACATTATTATTTAGCGTGGGTTATTTTAGTGGTGCAGATATTGCATGGTAATGCGAGGTACAAGTTTTGTATCTTGCCCTTGTCATATTATATTTATTGTCTATTTTTTACTTTGTTTTTACATTCTCTCTCATGTTCCATATTTTTGGTATTTAATCATATATGTTGTAATTACTTTGACATCAGTCTATCATCCGTGGCTCGAGTGGCCATAATAGCCCTGATGTTACATTCTTGTCCTATAGGATCCGCACTTGTTGTAGAGTCTACTAGCCATGAATTTGTTCTAGTGTGTCTTGTTGTGTTGTCCAAAGAAGAAGTTGCATTCGCAAACATAACTCTTTGTTGTTGAATGGAACGGTAGGTAGACTTGTGCATGGTAGACACATTTAAGACCACCTCTATACATCAAACTACTTCTCGTGTCTCTAGATCCCAGAGTCTATATCTGAAAATTCATTCAGGTCTTTATCCGAGGAAGATACACTTTCGAGCTTTCGGCGATCATCCTTCGGCACAAGTGCGTATGCCTCACATCCAAAGATCCGTAGTC
>CAKZGI010000225.1 GCA_936914905.1 uncultured Trichormus sp.
TTTTGGTGTTCTTTGCGCTCGCTAATTCAAACATAACCGTGTAACTCTAACTTCTAGCTAGAACAAAGACAAAGCTCGATTCTAACATAGAATTAATTCTGCAAGAGGGCTATTAAATAATAATCTAATTGCTTTCTGGGGCTAGTCCACTGAACATTTAGCATTTTTTTAGCTTTCTCTTCTCGGCTATCTTCCAGCAAAATTTCTGGGAGACGATATCCAGGCTGTGGCTTTTAGTTAGTGCATGAGTAGAGATTCTGCCAGACTTGTAAAATGTGGCAGAATCTCTACTCACTAATTTGAATCAAGCGGAAAATACTGATACTGTTGCTAGTTAATGTTAAGCTGATGGTTTCGTGAGTTGAAAAGGTTTTTATGGTCATATAACTACATTCGAATATAACTATATTATGCTATAAGGTTCAGGAGGATGTGATCGCACTCCAAACACCAAACCAAAAACCAGAGTAAAAATACTTTCCTTAATAATTAGGGATTTTGATTGAATCTAGTAAAAGCTTTATCGCCTGTTTTACCGAAAAGTCAAGGGTTTTGCAGGCAGATCATTGGGGAGTTTAGGCAAGATTTAGTCAGTCCGAAAAATCGTAGTGGCTGAAAAGGAGTGGGTGACCTGAGATTCGAACTCAGAACCAGCGGATTAAGAGTCCGATGCTCTGCCGTTGAGCTAGTCACCCTTACTAAAAGCCATAATAGCAGACTTTTGACGCTGCCGCTAGTGTTGCAGTTAAAAAACTAGTTCAAGCGGGAATTTGATCCTGAAACTGATGTGATTATCTGCGTCTCCAACATTAATTGAGACGTTTAAATGTTCGATCATTGCTTTCACCAAAGCCAGTTCTAGTCCAGAATCAGTGGATTTCCAGGGAGCATTGTTGGTAAAATGATAAAATGGCTGAAAAACCCCTGTTAATTCATGGTTGGGAATCTCGACACCAGAATAACAGACTTTTAACTCTACTGTGTCTGCACTCAAGTTAGCTGAGATGGTAATTTATTCACCTGCGGCGGTGCATTTGCAAGCATTGTTGAGCAATTCTGTTATAATTCGTTCAAGGTCGGTAATGTCTGTTTCTAACAGAAGTAGGTTTGGGGCAGTATTTAACTTTAAGCTTTGTTTCTGACAATTGGCAATATCCAGAAAGGATTCAACAATGGGAGTTAGCCAAGTTTACAAATCAATGGCAATTAATGTTGGGGGTTCGGGTTCAATTTTTAGATATGTTAGTGTGAGTTAATCGTTGATTAATTTATTTTCGCTTCCACATTCGTTATGTAAACTCTGTAAGAGTTGTGGTACTAATTCAATATCTAAAATACCGTTGGGTGTGAGCAAACCTTCTAAAGTTTGAGCCGTAAAACTAATACTAGTAACTGGTTTGCGGATGTCTTGGGAAAGGGTTTTGAGGAGTTAGTTTGTCTAATGTTGTCGTCTTTCTAGTTCTTTTACTTGTGCTTTAGTTTTTTCATAGAGTTGAGATTGACGAATTGCGCTCGCACATTCATTAGCTATTTCCTGTACTAAGGATATCTCCAATTGCTCGAATGTTTCTTCTATCGATTTGATTAACTAAATATTGCATAAAACTCCTTTAGGATCAAAAATTGGACAAGCAAGTTGGCAAACGACTTCTATTTGTGAATTCCAGGCAGAAAGAATTTCTAAAGATTGGAAAAATTGTTTTTGTAAAAATGACTGATAAACTTGGGGAAAGTCTAAAATTTCTCTAGTTAATCCCTGTTCATGTGGCAAATTGGAGCTATATTCACTGGTAACTGTAACTGATGTTTGGCAGGTATTATACAGTTCTATTTGACATCGTTCTAGTTCTAAGAATTGAGCCAATTCCTGAATTGCGGTTTGTAGGACTTGGTTAACATGCAGATGATTGCAGATTCCCTAAGTAATTCTTCGCACAATTGCCTTAAAATTGTGCGTCTGATTTCATTGTGATTTATGCTGTTGTTTTTGTAGGTATCTTACCTGTTTTTGTAGTTATGCTTGCTGAGTAGCAATACCAAGTTACAGAGCAATTTGTTGGAATACGTCAATTTCTCCTCGCTGCCATTTTCGCGTTTCTCTGCATTGTTGAGCAATTCAAAGTCCCCATAAATTTTGCTGTAATAAAATTGGAACTACTAGATTAGCTTGCACTTGCATAGAGGCGAGAAAATCTATTTAGCAAGCGTGTGAACCTGTGGTATAAATATCTTCAATAATATGAAGTTATATTCATATTATTGAAGCTGAATATCAAAACAGGAATGTTGGATTTTTCGACCTAGTAGGAAATCGCCAGCCATAATTGTTGATTCAGCCAGAATTACTCCACTATTTTCAAACTGAAAATAGTAAATTAGGATGCGATCGCAATCCAGTAAATGACAGGTTTCTTTAACTCTTTGCCGTAGAATAATTTCTAAATCTTAACATTGACTGATCTTATGGGCAACTGCTTCTAGTAATCTCTCCCTTTTTGCTGTAATTCTTCCAGCTTTTCCTAATAACTTGGAAGAAGTAATATTGCTGCTAGTACCAATCAATCTGTCAATTCTAGAATTTGGATCTCGGAATGGAGTTAAAGTGGTACTCCACCGAGTATTGACACCTTGTAAATGCAAAGATTGATTATAGGAAATTGTTTTTACCAACCGCATACAATCAGCATAACGTTTACGCATCCTAGTAGCATCTACAGGAGAAAGAATATCAGGAGAAAGAATATCCTCTGGTTTCTTACCGCGCAGTTCCTCTGAGGGAATACTAACCTATCTCTCTTGGGTGGGATTAATTGCTAGATACTGAAAATCTCCGTCTTCCAAAACATCGAAAATAAATAGACCTCTTGCAAAATTGTTTCTGTGGTACGATAGAGAGTTTTCAATTTTATGTATTCTTGGTGTTCTTTGCGATCACTAATTCAAACATAACCGTGTAACTCTAACTTTTGGCTAAAACAAAGACAACCCCCCTATTATAACATAAGATTCATTCTGCAAGAGGTCTAATATAGTGTAGATGTCTGCACAGAATCGTACATACTTGCTAGAACCTGTTCACTACTGCTTGTTTCATAGAGTTCTGTACCGAACAAAATCTGCCTGGGTGCTGTGTTGGTCAACTTGGGGATGATTCAACTGAATTGATTTTCATGAGAGTCCTTATTTGATATTTCTGACTCTTATAGGCGCCCTCTTGGTATTAATTTTGGTGACAAAAACCCCCTAGCGCCTAAAGCTAAGTATTGTTCAGATTTGACTCATGGATATTTATATCTTTCTCTAATTCTTAACCGAAATATCCGTAAGCGAATAGGGGTAAACGTAAGCATTCCTGCTGGTTACAGACAAAAATTCATCTCACTCATGTAAAAGTATACTGAAGTTGTTGTCAATAATGTTTTAAGATTCTTGGATATACTGAGTTATAAATCAGAAAAATACTCATAATTGTTAAAATTCTTCATATTTCCCCGAATATTTGTAATGGGTAATTGGTAACGACAAAATGTCTTTGACAGACTATTATCTTTCCGTACACCCCTATACTCTATCCTTTCTCATTTATGAACGAAACAACTTGTAAGCGGTGGTTCCTGTGAAGACTCCTACAATGAACCAAGTAATAGCCAAACCGACAACTTCCCCTAAAAATAACTGTGTTAAGCGGTGCAAAAATATACCTATAATTGAACAAACTGGTAAAGCCACAGCCCAAATTGCTGAATTCAGGAATATCCAAGACCATCCCCAGTGGAGTGGTTAAGGAATTGCTAACCACTACCACTATTGTGTGACTCCAATCACCAAGCCGCTAATACCCCTGGAAATAATTCCAAAGACGATTCTAAAAGATAACAATTCTGTTGATGGTACATACCAGTCTATAGTACCCGCGCCAATGGCGGTAATTACTACCCAACCTAAGACTGTTGATAGTATCCAGCCGAAAGGAAAGATAGTTGTCTGAGTATATAACTTTGGGGGAATGCGATGGCAAATCCACCTACAACAGCTTCTAGCATTCCCAGATCAGGCTTTTCACCAATTTTAATCAAAAATAAACTTAAGAAAAAATCACTTAAAGTAGTGGAACTCTAGAGTAACGTAAAAGTAAAGATATTAAATTTAGTTTTGAATAATGCTAATCGCATCACATTTTTTTAAATGTAAAGGTTGAACTACTTTGGTAGAAAACAAATCTAAAAAAGCCTAAAGCTGCTTTTGAGGAGATTCAGGAGCAATATAACCCCATAAACTTTCCCAATAGAAAAAAGAAGAATCTGCAAAATTGCGATCACCTGCACTGGAGTGAATTCCATCACGCACAATTTCTACCTGTTCTTGAATTCATTTAATATGCACAGGACTGATAGTAGTTCCCATTGAAATCCCAATACTAAGGGGAATTTTAGTCATTGCATATTGTACCGCAGGTTTTTCTATCCCTGCAATGAAAGAGTTTTTATCATCTCGATATACCTGGAAAGTCAACTCATCCACTAAACCTTTATTTACCCAATTTTCCCAATCTTGCAAATAACATTTATAGGCATAATACTGAGAATTAGGAGAGAGGTATATTTTCAGATGGGGTTTAATTGCTTTAATAGCTTGATTGATTCTCATCATAAAATCAGTAATTTCATTTACCCACTACTACATCTATTCAGCTGCAAAAGTATCATCAGGTGGATTGTTACCTAAATGTTCCTTCTAGTAAAGTTTAATAGTATATGTATCATAACCAAATTGTATCGCCATACCGAAATAGTCATCAACTTGAATCACAGGCAGATCATAATTTTTTACAACTTCTAAGATTAAATTTTGAATAAATTCCTGCACCTGGGGATGAAGAGGATCTAAGCAAACTTACCGATTACAAACACCATTGTTCTCAACTTATTACAGCAGAATTTCATCATTATAATTAATAACTTTTTGCCCAATTGTTAACCATCATTAGGGTACCATTGCCAATGCATAACTATGTGGAGTTATGAACCCATATTCAAACCAAGGAATAATATTTATATCTTTACTTTTTGAAGAATTTACCAACTTCGCTAAAACATCCTTACCACCATGCATAAAATTCATAAAAGTTTGAATTTCGTCACCTGTAACAGTTTGAGCAACAGCACTTTTATAAAACGTGTAACCTCTGTTCCAGACTAATGGATAAATAGTATTAAAATTCAACGATGCTAGTTGATCAGTAGCACGGTGAATACCCCAAGGGATAAAAAGTACACTACTGCCAATATTAGTGAACCAAACACCGCGAATTTCTGTAGTCAAAGAACTTACTTTTTGAGAAAAAATAGAAGTAGAAGAAATTGGAAATGCTGTTAAACTGAAGACGAATCCTAAACACAGACAAAATAAAAAATAATGACGTAACACCCTCTTCATTTGCAAATTAAACTTAGTATATTCCTACTATATATAAGTACAAAGTCAAATTATATGTGTCAGGATTATGTAATGATATGAAGAGCTTTTGGAAAGAAATCAGAAAGGCACAAAATAGATGTAGTAATCATTCAGATATAAAGCACTATCCTTAATGCTTACGTAATTTGCCGATACTTTAGCATCAAATTAAAATCTTTCCACAGCTGCAAACTGCTGAATTGATGCTTTCGCAGCTTCTCCACAAGTGCGCGGTGTAGGGAAAATCTTACCAGGATTGGCCAAACCTCGAGGATTAAGAACTTGCTTTACCCATTGCATAGTTTCTAAATCAGCCTGATTAAACATATCTGGCATATAGAATTTTTTATCCGTACCAATACCATGTTCACCAGAAATGCTACCACCTACTTTCACACAAAGTTTAAGAATTTCTCCCCCTGCTTCTTCAACTTTTTCTAACTCTCCCGCTACAGAATTATTAAATAAAATCAATGGATGAAGATTTCCATCACCAGCATGAAATACATTCGCAATACGATAACCATATTTTTGACTGATAGCTTCAATTTCCTTTAACACATAAGGTAATTGCGTCCGAGGAATTACACCATCTTGAACATAATAATCAGGGCTGATATGTCCGGCAGCAGCAAAAGCAGCTTTTCTACCCTTCCATAATTTCAATCTGGTTTCTGGGTCAGTAGCAGAAGTAATATTACGCGCTCCATTTTTATGACAAATTCCTGCTACCCGCTGTTTATTGACTGCAACTTCTACATCTAAACCATCAATTTCTACTAATAAAATTGCTGCTGCATCACGGGGATAACAATTAGTAGCGACAACATCTTCGACAGCATTAATACTAATATTATCCATCATTTCCATGCCACCAGGAATAATGCCGGCACTAATAATGTCAGAAACACTTGCTGCCGCAGCATCAACACTATTAAAGTCTGCCAAAAGTACACAAATTGATTCCGCACTTTTGAGAATTCTCAAAGTTATTTCTGTAGCAATTCCTAAAGTTCCTTCCGAACCGACAAATACACCAGGTAAATCATAACCAGGCATTTCAGGGATTTGTCCACCGACATCAACAATAGAACCATCAGGAAGTACGAGTTTTAAACCCAAAACATGATTAGTAGTCACACCGTATTTTAAACAATGTACTCCCCCGGAATTTTCGGCAATATTTCCACCAATAGAACAGATTATTTGACTAGAAGGGTCAGGTGCAAAGTAAAAACCAGCACCGCTTACAGCTTGTGTTACCCAACTATTAATTACCCCTGGTTGAACAATAGCAAGGCGATTTTGTAAATCAATGCTGAGGATTTGTCGCATTAGAGCAGTGACAATTAACACTGAATTTTCTGATGGTAAAGCGCCACCTGATAAACCCGTACCAGAACCTCGCGCAATGAAAGGAACGGAGTATTGATTACATATTTTCACAACTTCCGCTACCTGTTCTGTAGTTCTGGGTAAAACTACTACTGGAGGAGTTTGACGATAGCTGGTTAAACCGTCACATTCATAAGTAAGGAGTTCTTCTTTGCGTTTAACTACACCTTTTTCACCAATAACAGCGATAAATTTTTTGATGATGGGTTTCCAGTCGATTTGTTTTTTATCTTGGGTAAGCATAGAGTTTTGATTATTAGTGATTTACTGGTGTGACAAGGTTGTAATTACGTCACTAGTATAATAATACCATTTTTAGAAGGAGTACGTTTTAGAGGATGTTGGAAAAGTCCACCAGTTCGGGGAATTCAAAATTCAAAATTCAAAAATCTTATGGTTCAGGCTTGTAGTCTATTTTAAATGGTTGCTCTATATGGTTGCTCTATTTAGTCCAAAATCAAGACATTAGGTTCATCATCAACAATGAGAATTTTTTGAGTCATACTATTTTGGATTAGAGGCCAATGTCGCCTAATCGGAACATCTTTAGTAAAACTGGATTAAATTGTGTAACTTGTCCGTTAATATCAGTAACAAGTAGTCCATCTGCTAGATTCTCAATAATAGCGGTCAGGTCAGCGAATGTTGTTTGCAGTTCTGCGTCTGCCTCTTACTGTCGTAAGCGGGACAGGATTAATACCCATGCTACTACCTCTATCAACCCACTCAAAACAATGTGTAAGAGCAGATCTTGATTAAAGGATATCTGCGATCGCGCACGGTTTTAGATGTGCCAATGGCGATCACACCCAATATCCGCTCTTTGGGTCTCAACGCTACACAAATCAAGGCATTATGGCAACGAAGAATTGGTAAGGATAGTGGATTAAATAACCTGTAACTCTGGTTGATGGGTGTAATTCC
>CAKZGI010000226.1 GCA_936914905.1 uncultured Trichormus sp.
TGCAGGATACAAAATAGAGGAGGAAAGGAACCCTTTATGGGGGCTCATGTGTGGAATCACCTTATGGGTGATCTGGAAATGTAGATGTATCAGAGTGTTTACAGGAAAGGCCACGCCTCCGGCAGAGGGGGTTAAAGAGATTTGGTCGGTGTTAATCCACTCTTTGAAGGGGCAATATGATAACATCAAGGGGGACTCAGACACGGCTGTTAGGAGGCGGCTCAGCTTCCTTCAAAGTTGGGCTAGCACCCCCTTTTTCTTTACTGTTGAGAGAAGCAAACCTCAATGGAATTTTTGTGTGCCCAGGTGGCTTTATCCCCCATTAGGATAATCGAGTATTTCTTTTGTATAAACACATGGTAATCGAGGATATAGGGAGCCGCTGTCAACTGGCCTTATTTTGGAACAACGCGACTTTGGGCCAGACAGACCTGCTGTTTGGCCAAAAGTCGCGTTGTTCAAAAAAAAAAGTTAACAGCAAATTCTGGAACAACGCGACTTTTGGCCAGACAGACCTACTGTTTGACCAAAAGTCGCGCTATTAAAAAAAAAAACACCATGTTGACAGCAAATCCTAGTATTGTATATGGATAGCCTCAGTTCCCATAGTTTTCATGAAATGTATATGGTCTTTGAGCCTTATGGCTAAGACAACTTTGTAAAGTTTTATCGATAACTAATGAAAGGATACCCCTCTTCTTCTTCTTTTAAAGTATCAACAGCTTGCTATCTGAACAAGTATAGATATCACTCGCTTATTCTCGCTCATCAAGAGCACTTGCTTCCTCTATACACACTCTCCGCTGGGACTCTCATGTTCAATAAGAGCCATCAACCTAATGAAGTAACCCCATTCACGTGCGCTTGTTATCTCTCTCCTTATCTAAAGAGGTATAGATATTTTTCACTTATTTGCACTGCCAACACAGAGCATGATCGCTTACTTTCCAAGACTCCATCCAGACAGTATCATGGCCCCTTAGCCCAAGAAGCTCGCTTGAGAGAAGATTTCATGATTGGGACCTATGGTCAACAAGCTCACAAGGTCACATGAGTCATTGGTTACGTAGAATACAAATTATTTTTGTCACCCACAAGGGGGAAGGAAATTACATCCGAAGTGTTGATATTGTGGTATTTGAACCCAGCCTATATCCAACCCTTAGCGCACTCGAGCAAAGTGTCATAGATGGACCTTAAATTGTTGTGAAACTAAAGCCTAAAACATAAAGTCTAAACCTTGCAGGAATAACTCACCAAGTCGAGCAAGAGCTCCATTCAAAGAGTATTATAGCACTTAAGCCCAGCAAACTCGCTTGAGAGACAATCGCATGATGGGGGGCTATGGTCGACAAGCTTGTTGGAGTCATTACTTACATAGAATAGAGTTTATGTTTATCGGCCATGAGGATGAACCCATGCCTTTGTGAATTGGAGCCCAATTTCAATGCCTTGGACCACTCGGAAAATTTTTCATACATGGACCTTAAACAGCTATGCAACTAAAGTCTAAAGTATAAACCCCGAACCCCATAACCTTGGATTAGATAATGATTCTAGCTTGTTAATCTGAACAAGTATAAATAGTTTTCGCTTACCCCTATCGCAAAACCCCTAACAAGAGCACATTACTCATCTATACGCTAATCCCCGCAACTCCCACACCACCTAAGAGCCATAAACTCGATAAAATGACTTGATTCACGTGTGCTTGTTAGCTGACTAAATCTCGTTGAAGAAGTCTCAATATTATTCACGTATTTGATTCGTTTACACTGAGCAAGAGCACTTACTTTCCAAGGCTCCATCCAAAGTATTATGGTAGCTAAGCCTAACAAGCTTGCTTGGTAGACAATATCATGATGGGGGCCGTATGGTCAACATGTTGGCAACTATGGTGCCAAAGTACCTACAAAAGATGGTGTTTGATCTATACTAATGGTGCATGAGTGCACGTGAAGAGTGTCATAGACATGCAAGATAAAACGACATACTTAAAATTCGAACTTGCAACATATGAGTTCAAAAGTTCTATACTAACCATTAACATAAAGAAGATTCATTTGATAACATTAATGTTATTTTACGAGCTATGGTAAGTTGGTCCTCACTAACATGACCGGCAAATTGTATTTATGCATGAATGCTAAGTGGTGATCATGTGTGGGCCAATGTATAAGTCAAACAATGGTTACTATTGAACCATTCCTATTCAACATCCATCTTCGGTGCTCTTGTACTTCAAGACTCCTAGCAATATCATCTCTTGTCTTCTTGTCATCTTCTTGTGTTCTGAGTAAATAAGTGTCTTAAAGCTTCCGTCTGTGACAGTTTAAACCAAATTATGCCTTCCTTGTTCATCGGTTTTTTCCAAGTGAATTATGAAAGTCGGTGACGCTGTGGAGTCTCTATGTAGCCAATAATATATGCCGACTCTCTCATAACAAGATTCTCTTTTGTCGAAGTTCATTTCTTTGGAACAAGTGAACCAAAGGCTTTTGCAATATCTACAACAATATAATGTCAAAAAGACACAACGACACGAAGGACTCTCAAAAAAGGTTCCCCAACTCGAGGCAATGGTACCAGCTCTACATCAACAAGGTTTAGCACTACACAACTCTCCAATTAAAGAATATATGCTAGTTCTCTCTAAACTAAATTTCTCAATTCCAAGCTCATTGCTTTGGAGCAAGCGCTAAGGGCTTTTGGGTGATCCACAACAAGATAACACCGAAAACGCACAAGAACACAACGAACTCTCAAAAGCAATCCATCAAATCGGAAAAATGGTTAATAAAGGTCATATCATATGGGTTATATTAGAGATTCAAACCCATGATCTCGTCCTCAAGATTTTGAGCACTTACATGAAAATATTATAAAGATATTTGTATTGTACGTATTGTGACGTTCACTAGCAAGCGTCACGTGAGCGGCTCGTGGACGTGAGTAGAGTCAGGATAGCGTAGAGTCCCTAAGACTAGGGCACCGAAGGGTAGGCAGTAAGGTGAGAGTCGTTACGACAAGAGAAGGTTGAGAGCAAGAGGAGCTTAATGGACGTACACTAAAAGGGGCTTACAAGATACCATTCTCATTCAGGTAGATTGCCTTTTATAATGAGTACAAGGGCTTGACTGTTCACTTGCTCAGCCAGAAGTCCAAGGGTTAAGTTGACTGTTCACTCGCCAGAAGGTCAACAGGTGCTGAGACTGTTCAGTTCATCAGCTGGAATTTCAGCCGGCGCTACACTTCCCCCCTTTGTAGGAGCAATGTATCGCTTCATGCGAACAACATGGGCAGATGTGGTAGTATTGTGGCCAATGCGATACAACTGGTATGTATTGGTGCGAATGCGTCTCAAGACACGGTAGGGGCCTAACCAACGGTGCATGAGTGACTCACTTAGGCCCTTTCGTCTAATGGGGTAGTAGACCCACACGAGGTCGTCGGGTTGATATGTTACTTCTTCGCGGCCCTTATCATAGTGTCGTTGTTGTCGTTGTTGGGCGACTTGAAGGTTCTTGGTGATGGCGTATCGCATGGCAGGGCGCAAGCTCTGGAGATAGAGCCACCAATCAGCAGCATCTTTATGGGTCGGAGCATCATCAGGACTTGATATCTGTGGGGCGAGGGGAAGGCGAGGGTCTCGCCCAAAGAGAGCACGGAAGGGACTGACCCGCGTGGAAGCTTGTACCGACGTGTTGTAGGCATGCACGGCGAAAGGGAGCATGTTATCCCAATTTTCATGGAGAGGATCGATGAAGGCACGGAGCATGTGTTTGAGGGTCCGATTCATGCGCTCTGTGAGTCCATTGCACTGCGGGTGGTATGGAGATGTAAACAATTGTTGGATGCCAAGTTGTGCCGCGATAATTCGGAGCACCTCGCCCTTGAATTGTTTGCCTTGATCCGATAGGAGCTGCTTGGGACAGCCATGCCGTAAGATGACCTGTTTCAAAAGAACATTGGCTACTGTATTGGCGGAGCCATCTGGTATCGCAAAGGCCTCGCACCATCGCGTCAGGTACTCCATGATCACGATTATGTAGTTATTGCCATTTGGTGTTGTTGGGAATGGGCCTGTAAGGTCCCAACCTACGAGTTCAAATGGTTCCGAGACACTGATGGAGGCCAAGAGTCCTGATTGTTGTGGAGGTGGCTTAATAGATTGGCAAATTTGGCAACTGCGTAGATGGTTCGATACGGATTGTCGCATCTTCGGCCAATAGTATTGAGTTCTAAGCTTGTGAAGCACTTTGTGAAAGCCCAAATGTCCCGCCATAGGGTGGTCGTGATGTAGTTCAAGGTAAGCTGTCTGTAAAGCTTGAGGGACATAGATGCGAGGCTCCTGACCGCGACTGAGATAATGGACAACGTTGTTGATAAGCATAAATTTCCTGGTCGCTTGCAGATTGGATAGTTGGCGAATTTGATGGGCGAGTTCTTGAATGATGGGATCCTGTCGCTGGGCCGCTGCGAGTTGTTCAGCAGTTAGTGGGACTACTAGTGTGGGGGGCGTATATTGTGCCGCTTGTTGCTCCGGTCGGGACAAACTGTCTGCAAGAGTGTTCTCCGTTCCCTTGCGAAACTCCAAGGTGAATGTGTACTCCTGCAAGGCAAGGGACCATCGTAGTAATCGCCCGGGTGGGTGGGCCTTGAGGAGGAGGCCAAGTAGGGGTTTGTGGTCAGTTTCAACCACCACAGGAGAGCCGTGGACATACGGATGGAAGCGTTGGAAGGCCCATACAATAGCTAGGAACTCTTTCTCCGTAGTCGAGTAGTTTGCTTCCGATGACGAGAGGGCTCTGCTTATGAAGGCTACTGGGCGCAACTGGAGGTTATCATCGAGCTGGAGCAATGCCGCCCCGAGCCCGTGATTGGAGGCGTCAGTCTGTATGCGGAAGGGCTTGTTGAAATCGGGGTGAGCTAATACTGTGCTTGACTGGATGAGTTCCTTGACTCGTTGAAAACTTCTTTGGCAAGCCTCCGTCCATTGATAGCGCACTTGTTTCCTCAAGAGATGCCGAAGTGGGTATGTGATGGCAGCCAATTTTGGCATGAATCGGAGGGAGAAGTTGACAAGACCTAGAAAGCGCTGAAGGCTCTTGACCGAGGATGGTGGTGGGTAATTTATCACGGCTGCAATTTTCGAGGGATCCATCCGTACACCTGATGCAGAGATCACATAGCCAAGGAACTTGAGTTCCGTGCATCCCCATCTGCACTTCCGAAATTGTAGCTGGAGATTATACTGTGTGATTCGACGTAGAACTGCATCCAGTACCTCTAAGTGTTCTGGCCATGTCCGTGTGTGGACTAGGATGTCGTCTAAATATACGACGACCACGCCTTTTTGAATAAGGTCCGCAAAGATAGCATGCGCCATGCGTTGAAAAGTACTACCTGCGTCGGAAAGGCCGAAGGGCATCCTGCAGAACTGGAAGAGACCATTGGGCGCCCGAAATGCGGTCTTGTACCTATCCTCTTGACGTAGTGGTATCTGCCAATATCCGGAAGCGAGATCTAGGGAAGAAAAGTAATGAGATTTACCCAATGTGTCGAGAAGGTCGTCAATCCGGGGTAGCGGGTACTTGTCATGGATAGTCACTTTGTTCAACTGTCGAAAGTCGATGCAGAAGCGAAAAGAACCATCTTCCTTACGGACTAGGTGGGGCTCAGAGACCCATGCACTATTGGATGGCTCTATGATGCCACGTTGCAACATGTCGTTGACGGCGGCTTGGATCTGTTGTTGCTCCAATGGGGATCGACGACGAGATGCCATGTATACCGGTCGTGCTGCATTTGTTTTGATTGCATGGTAGACAGGAAAACGGACAGCCGAAGTTGTTGCCGGGTTGTGGAAGAGGGCAGGGTGCTTTTGCAGTAAACCACGAATGTCCTGAAGGCGTACCGTGCGTGATTCCAAGGCTACTTGTGTGTTAACCACCGTGGGGGGCATAGACGGGCTGGAAAAGATAGGTATGGGCATGGCGGAAGGCAGGACCAAATGCTTGCTATCGAAGTGTAGTTGGGCATGGCTACGAAGGAACCAATCACATCCTAGTGTGATCGGGAAGAGTTGTTGTGGTAAGACATAAAATGAGTGTGTAAAGGTTAGGTGGGATAGAGAGAAATGGCAATGTGCTTGTGTGTGTGAGTGATATATTTTCTGATTATCCCCAAAGAGGACCTGTATGGGTGGCGCTCTTGAGGTGGCTAGACGTAATTGTTCGACGAGTTGTTGGCTGATTGAGGAGATACTACTTCCGGAGTCTAAGAGAACTTCATGGTCGTTATCTCCGATGTGGGCGATTGTAGAGCAGATGAGGCGGCCAGAGGATGAAGAGGCTTGGATATGGGTACGCCGTGCCTCTTGCGGCGCCCCATCTACAAGTTTCCCGGAAGCTCAGCAAGAGAGGCAGCATCCGTGAGCTGGATATTCGCAACCGATGTAGTGCAGACTTGGGCGTTTTGGTGTTGGTGTTGTTGAGTGGCTTTAAACTTCCTACAATACTTCTTAATGTGACCATAATTGTTACAATAAAAACATTTGGGCCTACCGTTAGCGTCCCTCTCTGGCAAAGCTCTTCTAGTTGCTAGTGCGTTCTGGACATCTATATCCATGGGGACGGGTGTTGAGTCTGGAGGAGGGCGGGGAGGAGGTGTTGGCATTGTGGTAGTGAAAATGGTGTTGGAGTCGAAGCATGTGGCTACTTCGATGCGCTGGGCGATCTGGATGGCAGCATGGAAAGATACGGGACCTTGATCTCGTACTCGTCGAGATATGTCGTGGCGGAGGCGTGGCCAAAGGAAGAAAAGTTTCATCTCTTCTGACATGGCGGGATCCGCGCGAAGGAGTAATTGATTGAGTTTGACAGCGAATTGGGCCACTGGTTCGCTCGGTTGCTGCTTCAAGCTAGTTAACTGTTGGAGGGCGGTTTGCATGATGTTCTGGTGTGCAAAGCTTTGTATCAATGCGGCCTTCAGTAGTTGCCAGTTGGCCTTGGTTGCATCGGGTTGCTGGATGTACCATGTGGCGGCCACGTTATCGAGTAGGGTCCGGACCTCCATGGCCTTGCGATCATCCGTCCAAAGGTGGTATCCAGCAACGTTCTCTAGGTGATCCAACCACATGAGAACATCCTCCGACGGGAGACCGGAAAATGACTTGGGACGAACCTTGGAGTCCGATCTATGTTGGTGTTGTCCTGTCGACAAGAAATTCAGCAGTGCTTGGTTGGTGTGATTCACCTGCAGGAGGATGTTGGAAACCGCTTGGAATAGTTGGTCCATCGGGTGGTGCTCCACGTGTCGCGGGGGAGATCCATGGCTCGATGACACGTGGGCAGGAGCTGCGTTGTCGTCTTGATCCATGAGCGGATGACCCGTTATCTCCACCAATGTGACGTTCACTAGCAAGCGTCACGTGAGCGGCTCGTGGACGTGAGTAGAGTCAGGATAGCGTAGAGTCCCTAAGACTAGGGCACCGAAGGGTAGGCAGTAAGGTGAGAGTCGTTACGACAAGAGAAGGTTGAGAGCAAGAGGAGCTTAATGGACGTACACTAAAAGGGGCTTACAAGATACCATTCTCATTCAGGTAGATTGCCTTTTATAATGAGTACAAGGGCTTGACTGTTCACTTGCTCAGCCAGAAGTCCAAGGGTTAAGTTGACTGTTCACTCGCCAGAAGGTCAACAGGTGCTGAGACTGTTCAGTTCATCAGCTGGAATTTCAGCCGGCGCTACAATAT
>CAKZGI010000227.1 GCA_936914905.1 uncultured Trichormus sp.
AAACAGTTCAAAACTACACTGAAGCACCTCAAACTCATCTCCAAACAATTTCATCCATATCTAAATAATGAAACCAATGGAGGCAATGTTGAGAGCAAAAGCAGAACTATTGTATTTGTTTGTGGTGATCTCTATATAACAGATTATCAAAATCTAGCATGTTACAGAAGGATCCCGTCCCATGACATTACCATAGCCCAAAACAACCAAAGAAACGAGTGAGTGGAACGCACCACATGAGAAATGGATGATGCCATTTATATCTCTTCAAATAAATATAACACGTCAAATCAGTCATTTGCAACCCCTCCCATACTCAAAGAAACTCGACTTCTTCAAATTGAAGGCTTTTAAATGAGGTGCTTGACTGCAGAGTGACAATCAATGATGGATTTAAATTTCTAGGTTAGTAAAGCCGCATTCACAAGGACTTCAAACTCCTTTAGAGGCAAGAAAGTTGAGAGAGAATCCATCTTTATGATGCACTTCCTGAAATTCTCATGGAAACGATTCTTTAATCTTATGCAAATATTCACACATCTGAAGTCCATGCATCACTGTTTTTGAAAATAACCTTGAATTATAACGTTGCCTCCGCACATCCTGGAGCTTACCCTTTCTAAAGTCTCAAAATCCTTGTCAAGCATGAAATTGGCACCAGCTTTAGAATGCCCACAAAGTTTTGGCGATACATCCACTACAAGTTTTTGAACCACCTTTTCTTCTAGTGCTTGCTTTGCCAAAGAGCTTCCATGACCTCGCCCATCCACCAACACCGAGCAAAATCCACGTGCATAGCAGATTTCGAGCACGGAATCCAAATTGAGCTCTTGTATTCCCACCACTTCAACCCCTCTTTCTTGTAATTTAGATTCCATGGTCTGACCAGAGTTCCCCTTATAGCTGCTTCCTGAATCAGATAACACAGCTTCCTCACTTGCAATCACTAGTGTTGGTGCAAGAGAGGTGTCAAATACACTTGCATCAGGAGGCAGCTGTAGTGTACTCGTGACCACAATCCTAAGGGGCTGCTTAGCACCAGGCTCTGCAGTCACCAAAGTCGGATTTTCCAGAAGTGCAGTACCACACACAATGACTGCATCATTCTCCTGTAGTAATTCAGAGAAGTAACTGCCCTCGGTAGAGCTGATTGAATTACTCTCCAAGAAACCACCGTCAAGCGATGATGAAAACCTGTAGAAAAGCATAAATATCTACTTATCATATTTGTCTATGCAATCAATATATGTTTAAATTCACCATAAAATCAAGTCAGTAACATGCCCTCTCAATCACCTGAGAGTAACAAACGGTTTCTTTTGAAGCATTCGATGAATATATCCTTCATTCAATGCTATACACGATGTTGTCTCTACTCCAACAATAACTTCAATACCAGCTTTCTTTAGTGCATCAATTCCAGTTCCAGCAACAATTGGATTAGGATCTAACATCCCTACTACCACCCGCTTTACATGAGCTTCGATGAGAGCAGTTGTACAAGGTGGGGTTCTTCCATAATGGTTGCAAGGTTCTAAGCTTACATAAGCTGTAGACCCTCTCGCATTTGTGCTTGCTGCTCTCAGTGCAAAGACCTACAAACCATCCAAACACCACATACTGATTATATAATCTGAAGGACACTGGATTATAATGGGGATCATATATGCTTCAGGTTATTAAAATGCTTCACAGAGGGAACAATCTTTAGGTCAAAATGATGCTAAACCAAAAATAGATGATGGCTTAAGTAACTTAGAGGAATCCCCATAATGACCATGTAAAATCAGGAAATTAGTGATTTGCACTAGATAAAAGATGAACAAGATAGCAGCCCTCTCAGCTCATGCAACCCCGGACTGTTCAGCCTAACAGGAAGATTCGAAGTTAAAAATAGCAGCCTTAGAAATAACAACGTAGAGTGCAGAAAATCAATTCCGACAAAAGAGCTATGGTATTCCTAATAGAGGCACTAACCTCAGCATGGGGTTCCCCAGCCTTGGGATGGAAACCTTGACCAACAATGTTCCCATCTCTAACAATGACACACCCCACCATGGGATTTGGGGAGGTATGTCCCAACGCCCTTTTGGCAAGCTGAATGGAGAGCTTCATGTATTCCACATCCTTCTGAGTGGCGCCATTTGGAAGCACATAAGCTTGAATAACACATCTCTTCATTCGAGATTGGTTGTTTGAGAAGGTACCTGGAGATTTCAGGTTGGTATTGTACTTGGGTAAGTGCATCCTGCAGGGGTTGGGAAGCACAAGGTTCATCATGGCATGGAAACCCATCAAAGGGGCCTAATTGAGTGAAGAATCGGACGTGAAGAATTTCTTCCACTTTCTGGAAGGATGGACTCTTTGCACAAGGTTGTCTTCGATATTTGAGGTTTACAAATACAATCACAATAAATAAGTTAACAGTCTGGAGAGCTCCAAACTGTCCCAAATCACCATGCTCTGCAAATAGAACCATTAGAAAACATCAGTTATAGAATATGACCAATATTGGCTTCAAACAATTGCAAACGAGATAGTGAGGCATTGTGAGCATTATAAGGGATAAGCTGATGTTAGAGAGTGCCGACAAACATGAAAATACAAGTAACTTCAACCAAGAACATAAATTACCATTACATAGCCCTGACACGTATGTGTAGTGTTCCAAATCCCATGGAATTTCTATAAAATGGTGGTAGTGAAAGGCTGAAATCAGAGATTGACCTCCTCCACATGGCCAAAATAACCAGATGAACATGTGCTATGCTCTTACACACCCTCAAAAGAGCACCAAATTTTACATTTACAACAAATTATCTCTTTCATACCCCACCATTTATATCTTCTTTAATGATGCAAGAGCTAAAACATCCTTGCTCGCTGAAATCCTTCAGATGAACTTCAGGATAGCCAAACGGATCATTGATGCATAAATGAATCTCCCTCCGGTCATTACAATTGAAGATATAAGGAAATCAATCATAATGAAATAACAAGAAAGAGAAAGCCAACATACACATGGACTGTAACAGACATCTATCAGCTGTTGGATGTGAACTACAACATCTATAACACAGAGAGAAGGCCATAGTAATCAGAAATCAACATATATTGTCAGCTCTGGTCCTCAATTGCCGTAGTAGTTGCTGCAGCTCTGGTCCTCAAAGACTTGGTCAAGCTACGGGGAGATGGGATATCAGCTTGCTTTGGAGCGGCCGCTGCCGCAGCTCGTGTCCGGGTACAAGGGGCGTCTGGGTGGCGATAAAGAAGACCCCGTCGAGTCCGTTGATGTGCTGGTGAGTGTTGATGCGGTGACCGAGAACGCTGACCTGGTGACAGAGAGATTTGGTGTGGCAAACCTGAGTGCTGATGTGGCAACAAGGAATGCTGACCTTGCAATCCCAAGCACTGACCTGGTGAGTTGCAACGCTGCTTTCGACTTGACTTGTGATGTGGGCTTTTTATCTCTGCTTGTGTTTTCTGCTTCCTTTGAGCTGCACACCTTCTGTCAATGGATGGAGGGTAAGGGCCTCGTCGTGTGGAGAACGGCGCCCACTGCGCAGCTCTGGCATCCTTCACCCATGCACTCCTCCGGCCCTCATACCGGGCTTATACACCTCACTGCATACATATTACCACCCCTAACCCTGAATTGTTTTCATTCGCTAACCCTAAAACTCTGTAGTTAACCCTAAAACTCTGCTTGAATGTTTCCAAGTCTCTCTCTACAGCTAAAAATGTATTTCTAACCCCGATCCTAACCCTAACCTTAACCCTAACGCTGACCTTGAAATTTGTTGTTCACCCTAACTCTTTTCTCAAAATCTTGGCCCCAACCCTAAAAATCTGTTCCGCTGAAACGCTAACACAGGATTCCAACCCCAAGACTTTGTTCGTTCAAGTAACCCTAAAATCCCTTACCTAAACCTAACTCTGATACCCTGTTCCAAACCATGACGGTAGCCATAAAAAGCTTTTCCTAGCCCAGACCGTCAAAATTTTGTTGCGTGCCCTCGCCTTAGAATTTTCGATGGAAACAGAGAAAGGGTAAAGAAAGAGTTTTTTTTACCTGTGCAGGCAGATCAAATGGGAGCTTAACGATGCACACGCAGAGAGATCGGTGATAATAAGAGATGTGGAAGGGGTGAGCAAGGAGAAGGGGTCAGATCCTCGGATGGGTCGAGATCGAAAATACGGATGAGAGTATAGAAACTCTTCTGCTGCTCCTCTTCTTCTTCCGCCTTCCTCTGCCTCTGTTTCTCTCCCTATCTGTCTGTTTCTCTCTCTTAATCCTTCATAACAACAATGTGTATGTACAAACTCTCTCTCTCTCTCTCTCTCTCTCACCCTTATTGACCTTTCCTGGCCTAAGTTCTAACCCATCACATCTTATGCCCACTATTGCATACACTTGTAGTTTGCCTCGATGCGATGCTCTCCGATAACAACCGGCCAACTTTTGATGCGATGATCATAAGCCTCCTAGATCACACTTTTCATGTGATGATCAGAAGCCCTCCTTGATCACAACTCTGCAGCTTTTGATGCGATGATCAAAGCCCTCCTCCATCACCACTCCGCAACTTCTAATGCAATGATCAAAGCTTAAAGGCCAAACGAATGCCTCCTCGATCCCACTTTTCATGCGATGATCAGAAGCCCTCCTTGATCACAACTCCGCAGCTTCTGATGCGATGATCAAAGCCCTCCTCCATCACAACTCCGTAGCTTCTAATGTCATGATCAAAGCCTAAAGGCCTAACGAATGCCTCCTTGATCACACTTTTCATGCGATGATCAGAAGCCCTCCTTGATCACCATTCTGCAGCTTCTAATGTGATAATCAAAGCCCTCCTCCATCACAACTCCGCAGCTTCTAATGCGATTATCAAAGCCTAAAGGCCTAATTAATATGGTCAGTATGGTCATATTCTCATTAGACACCCATTCGGGCCATATTTGTAAATAGGAATAGCTTTGGGCAGTTGCTTTAACTTGGTGAAACCCCAATTTTTTGTATTATAACATTCATTATGAATATAGTTCTCTCTCTTGTTTCCTGCCATTCTATGTGTCTATCTTTTTTGTCTAGTGCCATTAATCTTCCCTGTTGATCTTGACCACCATCTCCATCAGATTCATTGCAGTCTTAAGACGATGGCCATTCCCAACATTTGGTATCAGAGCTGCAGGTTTTTTCCTTTGTTGGCCGCCTCAGATTCACCCTATTTACTACATCATTCTTGTGATTTGGAGCACCAAGAAGAAAATTTAGAGCTTGTTGCCATTCGTTGTGAGTTGTTGTTAGCACATTCTGCAAGAGCGGCCCTTCTCGATACTATTTTTTGACTTTGAAGAAAATTACAGAAATTCAAAATCAAGATCCGAACACATCCATGTGTTCACACTCTCCCAAGAAAGATAAAGAGCTTGAAAGCTCTCAAATATGGTGCTTGGATCCTCAATTACGTCAATTTTTCTGTTTTCTGCAGGAAAGTGGACTGAATTGAACTATATTTCGATTAATTCGTAAAGATTACGGATTACTCCATAATAGTACCGGTCCAGGTCTACTATGGCAGTGATAAATCAGACAAGAGTATGAAAGTCCGTGTTCAGTATGAACAAGCACATCGGACTGAACATCGGAAGATTGTACCCATCACAAACAAAACCACTCCGAACAGGACACTTGTCTGTGCCTATTTCGGTTCGTGTCCACTCCAGGTAAATCTACGTACTTTTCAAACACACAATAGCATCTGCATTTGGCTCCTCAAAGATGAGCATACCAAAGTTCGACGGGATGAGCTTCGGTTATTGGAAGGAGCAAATACGAGACTATCTGACCGCGAGGGGGCAAATAGATCCCATCGAGAATGTCGTCGCACCCACCAACCTCAAGCCAGAAGAATGGAACCGGTTGGACCGGACAGCCTGTGCAAAGGTTTGGATGCACCTCTCCTAGTTTGTGTACTACATCGTGCAGTTGTGTCCAGCACGATCAACACACAAAAATCTAATATAATTTTCTGCCATACGAACTTTAAATCCTTGATAGGAATGATGGTTAACCTTCTTGGGAAACTATGATTTTCAGATACTCTTTCGACCTAGTGCTCAACACGCAAAGGTCGATGTCTTGTCCCACCGATTAGCATTCAAACTCACTCTGGAGGATGAAGCATATGTCCAATAGTCCCAGAGTTTGTTAAAGCCTGACTTATTCCACATCTTCATGACTTGCTTGCTTCGGGACGACGCTTTACTCAAGCAAATAGCAGAAGCCAGTACGACTGACAAGTTCACGGTGGAGGTCAAGGCAAGTATCACAACCCCTCTCATGAACCCAAAATGCTAGATTTAGGTCCTTTACAATCCTGGATAACCTTTTGTTCTGAGATAATCTTTTGTATGTCCCAAAAGGTCCATGTCAGACCAAGGTGCTCCAAGAGTGTCACGATGATCCACTTGCCGATCATTTTGACATTGTGAGAACCTTGGAGTTGATATCTCGAGGGTATTGGTGGCCACAACCATGGAAATTAGTCAAAGAGGTTGTTAAATCATGCGACACTTGTGCTCGCGAGCATAACTTATATTTTTCCATGTCAACACTTCCCAAGCTCAATTCCAAAACATGTCATTAGGTCCATCACTATACGACTCCAACATCCGATCATCTTTACTCTTGAACCACAAAATCTGGAGAAAATATGTGACGTCTAACACTATCATACATGTCCAAACACTTTTGCTCTGTTTTATGTTTTTGCTCCCAACTTTGTTAATCTTGTT
This sequence comes from uncultured Trichormus sp., assembly GCA_936914905.1. Taxonomy (GTDB): domain Bacteria; phylum Cyanobacteriota; class Cyanobacteriia; order Cyanobacteriales; family Nostocaceae; genus Trichormus_B. The sequence continues at coordinate 6,802 of CAKZGI010000227.1, forward strand.
ACATGTTTTAGCATATATCCAATTGTTATATTGCTGTATTAGGAAGAAAACTAACATCTAATTCATAGTTACTATGATTATGGATGAGATAAGATGACTTAAAAAGGTTATGCTTACCATAAGTTGGTTGGAAAGAATCATGTCTCCATTATGATGTATAAGATGAATTTACCCCTACTCTAGGTTATGTTAATCTTTTGTACAAAATTTTCAATACTTTTAACAATTTTGACCATTTGGAAAAGAATTTGAAGTGTTGTATTTTTGGCAATTTACCCTAATTTGGAAATATGACATCTTTATGTGCTAGTCTCTAGTGCTAGGTCTTGCACTCTAACGAACATTCAATATAGCACACAAAACTGGGCTACACAAATTTTATATAATCCTTTATAAGTTGACAAAATACCCCCAATTTCAACCATTTCGAATAAGTATGGGGCTGTTTCAATAATTTTTTGGGTTATTAATGTAAATATTATAAATCCAACAACCAAAATAACCCATAAAACAATTAGAACATACGTGGGCACAAGCATGTTAGATCCATAAAATTTTCTTATAGCCTGCATATCATGTATTGAAATTACTTATATAGTATAATCAGGACAATGACACACACACATGAACATCCTCATGCAACAACCATCCTCAAACACGTCTGAAGAAAGGAGAATTCCTTTTAGAAAGAAAGTGTTATTCAACTCTTCCATCTTTACTGTATAATTGGAGGTTCTATGTATTAAAACATGCTTTTCTAACAAATAAAAACCTTTTAAAGTATATGAATGCCACATCCATTATCAACCTATGCTCCGCCCATGATCGTTCACTAAAACCCATCATCCACAAATATCATTTTAAACTTTTTATAGCTTTAGTAAAACAACTCAAAACTACAGTCACATCCAGACAATTTTATCAATCTCCAAATAACAAAACCAATGGAGCC
>CAKZGI010000228.1 GCA_936914905.1 uncultured Trichormus sp.
GGTGTATAGATATTATTGGCACTCTTACACCTTATTTAATCCACTTTCCTTAGCAAACAATTACGGCTTACGCCACGCTGCGCTATCAGGAATCAAAGCGGATTCCTATATAACCATTGGCAATACTGGGTATGTTCGTTTTTATATATTGATAAAGCCAGATCACGCGCTAAATTCATCAAATTTGCTCCGAATTACAAATTGCGAATTAAGAATTAATTTCCCCTCTGACTAAAATCACCGTACTTTCAACACCAGAAGCAATAGTTTCGGGAATATTACCTTGAATTGCCTGTTGTAATAATCCCTCACGAGAAGCGCCCAAAACTACAACATCATAGCCTTCTGTTTGCACTAAATTAATGACTCCTTCACAAACAGAATTTGCTTGTACCGGTGCAGCAACAACTGTACTTTGTAAATTGCGGTGACGCATTAGTTGACGAGTGGATTCTTCTAAAACTGTGATATCTGGCTTTAATTCCGATGGTTTAAATACCTGAGTGAGATGAATTTGGGCATCATTTCCCAATGTTACTAAAGCCGGTAATAATTTAACGGCCATGCGTGCATTGGGTCCTCCAGCCATAGGGACTAACCAACGGTTGAAATGGTTAGAGTCAGAAATATTGCCAAATTTTACTAAGACAACATCACAGGCTGCTTGACGAATTATAGTATCTACAACAGTACCAAAAATACGTCCTGGAGTAGAAGTATTACCTTTCCAACCCATAAAAATCAGGTCAATGTGTTGTTCATTGATTGTCTCCAAAATTGCCTGGGCGATATCATGGGCGACTCGAATCTGCGTATGGATGGGAATATGCCATTTTTTTGCTAAAGCTTTCGCTTGTCTGAGTAAACGGCGACTTTTTGTTGTGTTGACTTGGGTTTCGGACGGGGAACTATGACGGGAGATGAGGATTATTTGTAAGCACTCTAGTTCATAATGGCGATCGCGGGCAATAGTTGCAGCCATTTGTAAAAGAGTTTCGGCTGTATCTGGATTTGCGACTGTAACTAATAATCTACCTCTACCAACGTTAGGCGATCTCGTTTGGTAAACTACATAAGAAGGTTCTGGTTGGGGTCCAGAAACTCCGTTTTCACAATTAAGATGATCTGCTTCAGCCCGAATAATATCTGCGCGAGTAATAATCCCCACCAATTTGTGTCTTTCCACCACTGGTAAACGACTGATTTGATAACGGTCAAGTAAATAAAGCACATTACTGAGAGTTTGTTTAGGAGTAACTGTGACAGGCTGAGGTGTCATGATTTCTCTTAAAGGAGTATCCCGACTCACAGGTATTTTCTGTAAATCTGATTGAGTAATAATTCCTACCAATTTACAGTTTTCTACCACCGGAAAACCCCGATGATGAGAACGAGAAAACGCTTGAATAACTTCATCAACAGACATCTGTGTTGCTAGAGTTTCCACCCGTTCTTGCATTACATCTTGGGCTGTTAATTGAGTTAAGACTCCTTCTCTGGTTGCATCTTTTTCAATTTTGATGCCATTTAATAGTAAAAGTTTATCATACAGTGAACCAGGTACTAGCTGATCTGCAACTAAATATGATGTTACAGAAACAATCATCAAAGGTAACACCAAATTGAAATCAGTAGTCATTTCAAACACAATTACAATAGCTGTAATTGGTACTTTAGAAACCGCACTAAAAAAGCCCCCCATTCCGGCTAAAGCGTAGGTAGTAGGAGAAGCTAAACCCCACAGTTTAAACTCACACACTCCTACCAAGTGTCCTAAACAAGAACCTAAAATCAAACTGGGTGCAAATAACCCACCAGGTGCGCCAGAACCAAAGGCAATTAAGGTTAAAATAAATTGGGCAATGAAAGTAATTGCAGCAAAGCTGGGATTCGGTTGACTGGCAATCATATATTCCCGTAAACCTGTATTGTCACGGTAATATTCAGGGAGAGCAGAGACAATTAAACCACAAAATAAACCAGTTAAAGCCACTCGTAGTGGTAAACTTATATGTAATCGGCGATAAATTTTAACACTAAAAATTAAGCCCCGATTAAATATTGCACCTAGTAGACCTGCCAAAATACCCAATAGTAAAAAGATCGGAATTTCCAGCAATGAGAAACTACTAAAATATTCCATTGATTGCAGGTTTAACTGTAAACTCCCACCACCTAACAACCGGGAAATGACCCCACCGATAAAACAGGCGATAATGGCAGTTCCTAAAGTTAGTCCTGATACATCTTGCAGTAACTCTTCAATAATAAATAATACCCCCGCAATTGGGGCGTTAAAAGCAGCCGATAAACCTGCACCTGCACCCGCAGCAATCATTTGTCGGCGATGTTCTGGAGAAGTGGGAAAGGTGCGACTCATTCCCGCTGCTAAACTTGCACCGATTTGAACTGTGGGGCCTTGTCTTCCTAAAGTTATACCCGAACCCAAGGAGATGATTGTGCTGAGTAATTTTATACCTGCGACCCGCCAGGATAACTTGATTGGTATATTGGCAAGACTGGCCTTAACTTGAGGAATACCACTACCTGCGGCTTCTGGTGCTAACCTTTGTACCAACCAACCGGCTAAAAACCCAAAACTCATGCCAATTAACGGCAAAGTCAGCCAAGCAGGTAAAAATTGGGTACTATGAACTCGCCATGTCCCCAACCATCCTGAACCTTGTTTCAGTACAACAGCAGATAAAGCAGCAACTATCCCGATCATGCAAGCTTCGGCGTTAGCATATCCCATTGACCAAAAAGGGAGACGCAAGCCCCTAGCTTTAGACATGGAGATAAGTCGGTAGCGGCTTCAGCCGCAGTAATAATATACAGCTAAAGTTCATATCATCTTTATTTTCATTTTGTGCCATTATACAAAAGCGAATTGTATAATGGTATGATGAATTAAAAATACACGTCAAATCACAATATAACTTATTCTTGTAAGTACCATGTAGTGTCGTGTCCCAAATATCGAGGAAAAGTATTAGTTCAGGGTATTGATGTTCTTCTTAAAGAAATTTAAATTGAAGTTGCTAATGAATTTAATAGTGAAATTGTTGAGGTGGAAGTCATGCCCGACCAAGTACATTTGTTAAATTGAGGTAGACCGTCAGTTCGGGATTGCAAAAGTTATTCGGTACATGAAAGGGCGTTCATCAAGGTATCTTCGGCAAGAATTTCCTTGGTTAAAATCTCGACTTCCAACATTATGGACAAACAGTTATTTTGTAACTACAGTTGGTGGTGCACCGATATCGGTTATTAAAAGATACATTGAGAATCAAAAAATGTCTAGTTATGGTTGTCAGCTGCATTTAATTAATGCAGATGTAGACGTGGTTGCAGTTTTAGAGTTTTTGTGTGGTGAATCAGTAGACCTCTTGCAAAATAGTTTCTGTGGTTATGATAGAGAGTTTTAGATTTTATGTATTTTTGGTGTTCTTTGCCCTCGCTAAT
>CAKZGI010000229.1 GCA_936914905.1 uncultured Trichormus sp.
CTTGGTATCTTCATTGAAGACCCGTCTCATTTCCTCTTTCCAAGGTCTCCCAATCCCAAGTGAATTTTTCTCCATTCTATTAATGAGCAGCCATTTCCAAATCTCCTTCCTTGAGAGCAGGCTTCGAATTACCAATTTTGCGAGCAAGACATTACTTTGTTTAATCGGATCAATAGTACCGAGCTCCCCAGCCAATTTTGGTAAAGTAAGGGTCTCCCATGCTACCTTGGCCCTGGCAGGATCCCCTTGTCTCCTAAACCATAAATAATTCCGTATAAGCCTTTTTCCCTGGTTGATGCTTGACTTTGCAAAATTCAACAGGATAAAATAAACCACATTGTTGAAAGTAACACCTGATTGACAATGATTGCTCGGCCAGCTAAAGAGAGTTTCGTGTAGCTCCAATATAGCAACTTTTTCCTAATAGAGAGAAGTAAGGGTGCAACCTGATTTTCTGGGGCTACCTCTAACCCTATTTGACATCCTAGATACCTGACTGTCGCTCCTTTGGGGATCCATTTGAAATTATTGTCCGGAGACCAGGCCGAAGGTTCGTTAGGACTGTTTTGTTCCAGTTAATACGAGCGCCTGATGCTAGACAGAAAACGTTGATTGCCTTCTCCGCTTTCCTCAAATTGTTCAGATCCCCTTGGAGATATAATCCCGTATCATCAACAAATTCTACATCTAGAAGATCTTGGGGACAGGCCCTGGGGGAATACGTAAGCCCCTCAGTCCTACATCTTCGTGGTTGAGGTAACTGCTCATGGCTTCAGCAAAGAAAAGAAAGAGATAAGGTGCAAGAGGACAACCCTGCATGACTGACCGAGTAATCGGAAAGGATGATCCAGTTCCCCCTGCCAATAATACTTTACTCGAGGTTGAAGAATAAAGTGCTGAAACTCCTCTTATCCATTGCTCGTCAAATCCAAATCTGAGCAATGTACCATGAAGAAAGGACCATTCAACTCGATCATACACTTTTTCAAAATCCAAGAGTAAAATAGCCAGATTTTGTCTTGTTTTCGTAGCCTCTGATGTTGCTTCCCAGAACGTAGTTATATTGTCAAGGATAGATCTCTCTTTAAGGAACCCTGTTTGAGAACCATGTATACACTGTAATAGAATTGGTTGTAACCTTAAACTGATTATTTTGGCTAGGAGTTTATAAACTGTGTTCAAAATGGTAATAGGGCGCCCTTTCTGAATTTCATTTGAGGAGCCATCCCCTTTAGGAATCAAAAAAATAAGTCCGTCATTCCATTCCATAGGCATGACTCCTGTATCCATTATTTCCTGGAACGGCGCACAAAGAGCATCTTTGCACAGGTCCCAATTGTTTTTATAAAACTCAGGGGAGAGGCCATCTTCTCCCGGGCAACTGTTTTTTGGCAAGGCTTGTAGAGCTTCTTCAATTTCCAGGCTAGTGAAAGGCTTACTGAGATTGGTCCGCATTGCAAAAGTAACCGTGGGTTTGATTGATGCCCACACTTCATGTCGCTTCAGTTCTATATCCTTTGAGCAGCCTTCAGATGATAACAATTTTTGGTAGAAGTTTGTTGCAACAAGGCGCATCTCTTCTGGATCCTGAGTGAGTGTCCCATCTCCTTATAAAGCTGCCTTATGCCAGGTCCATGAGAATTTTTCTGTGGCACTATTTGAAAAAATTCACCCGAGCCTTTACCTCCAAGCCTAGTCCATTTTGTCTGGAAGTTATGATATCTAAATTCTTCTCTTATATTCTCTACTTCATGTACCTGTAATCTTGCTTTTTCCAAACTGCTCACTTCTCCAAGCACAATAGGGATATTTTTCCTGGATTTTTTGCAAGGAGACTAAAGCGCGCCTTATATTTTTTTCCTTTTCTGCCAACTGGAGTTCCTTCAAATGCACTTTTTCCTTTAGGAATTGTGAAGAGACAGTTAACGCAGCAACAACTTTGGTTGCCATGCTGCCCTCTAAATGCATTCTGGTTTCCCAAATACTGCCTAGATCTTGCTTGCAACCATTTTCACTTAGAAATTTATTGGGGATTCTCACATGCCTTTGATCCCGGGGACATCCTCGGTAGGTGCCTTTCAATCTCATAATGACTGGAATGTGGTCAGATAAGGTTGTTCCAGGCTGAATATATATTGATCCAATTTGATCCTCAAATTAGGTACTAACATAACATCTGTCTAGCCGAGATTCTACTACTGCAATAGATTTGTTGCCGCCCGACACGTGGAGCTACTAGCTTCTTCTGCTGTTGTTGTAGTTGGGCTTCGCTGGGATAATAGGCTAGATCTGGAAAATCGCAATGACAGTCTTTCTCTGCTGAAATTCCTCAAATGCCATGTGTCTGTCAAATGCATTTGAAAAATGAGTTTTTCCCACTCTGGTAGTTCTGGCCCATGTAATGTAACTAGCTTTCCTCCACACCTATCATTAGGATCTTCGACCATGTTAAAATCCCCTCCCACAATCCATTCCTTAACTGAACTAGGAATATGTTCCCATATATATTTCCAGAATTGTTTCCTTTCCACCACTTGATTCGGGGCATAAATATTCAACAACCCCCATTGGATTCCTTTTTCTTCCAATACCACAAACTGAGCTCGAGCTTGAATCAAATTCGCACTATGCACAATATGATTTTTCCATTTTTCCTTGATGGAAATGCATACACCTCCTGCATTCTCCTCCGACCCATAACCATGACCCCACAATGTTACCCAATTTGCTTGCAGTGGATGACCGAATTCTGCAATTCTTCCCTTGTTTAAAAGATGTTCTTGAAGCATTAAAATATATGGAGACCCATCTATCACATATTTATGCAATTCCTGTCGCATACGGCCTCATTTTCGTTTTCCATTGGAGCCGCTAAGACCCCTAATATTCCATGTTATGATTATCATAGCAAAGGATTTTAATATAAATTACCTAAGTTCTCCTCACTTTGGAAGTCTGTTCTCCTTGGGGGAAGAATCACTCCCAATAAATTGTTCCACTATTCCTTGCTTCATATGGTCCAGCATTATAAACCCAATTAGTTTTATCTCTGATAAATCTCCAAAAATAGTGACTTTTGGCTTTAGCATAGACCTCTGAAAGATTGTCATCATGTAAATACAAATACCCAAGGTTTTCCATAAGGTTACCTCTAAGAAAGGCCACCATGTGACGAATTCCTATATGATCAGCGTCTTCGATGAAAGTCACCTTTGCTTGAGACCACGAGCTTTCTAGAAGAGAAATGGGTGCTTGATGCCCTCTATGTTTTGCAAAAAAAACCATTTGTTGTCCTACTACTTGGATCACCTGTTCATCCCGTGTGATTCCACGGAAACCACAAAGAGGAAAGGTAAAACCTGGAGGAACTGCCCCGGGATCTTGCTAAACATCTTTGTGCACCAAACATGCATACAAAACTGAGAGGGTTCATAAGAAAAAGGATC
>CAKZGI010000230.1 GCA_936914905.1 uncultured Trichormus sp.
ATGTAGGAGTTTATAGAATGATGGATTGATATTATTGATGCCAAGTAGGTGTATTTATATGTATACATTTGGTAGGTCAATAGACCATAACTGAACAAGAGTGACTCTTTGTATTATTACAAGAAGAGTTTTTATTTCATTTATTTCTTTATTTCCTAACACTCCCCCCTAAAGAAATAATCAAAATGATGTGTTTTCTTGATCATTTGTGTAGTTGATTTGTCCAATTCTTTTGCAGCATGTTGTGTGTTTCTGACTGGAGACTGGTTTGGTTAGAAAGTCTGCCCACATCGAGATTGATGGCGTAAACTTCAATTCTATCATTTTTCCTTCAATTAGGTCTCTTATGAAATGATGTTTGAGTGAGACATGTCGAATGTTGTCACTCATTTTTGGATTCTTTATGAGCTTAATGCATGATAGATTGTCGCAATTCAGCTCTAGTGTTGGTCTTCCAAAAATGTTTAGTTCTTCAAATATTGCTTTTATCCATATCCCTTCTTTTGCAGCAAGAGCGGTGGCCACGTACTCTGCTTCAGTTGAGGAGAGTGCAACGGTACTTTGCTTCTTTGATCTCCAAGCGATTGCGCCGCCGGCGAAGGTGTACACGTAGCCACTAGTTGACTTTCGGTGATCCACATCTCCCCCCCAAACGGAATCCGTCCAACCCCGGATTTCGGGTAAGGGATTTGATGTGAGATTGGAGGATTCGGATTGTGTGGCTGTATAGGTAATCGAAAGCTCCCTCGTGTGTTTAAGGTACCTCAAGACTCTTTTTAGGGCTTGCCAGTGTTTTAGACCTGGGTTTTGCATGAATCTAGAGAGTAATCCTGCACTAAAACAGAGGTCGGGTCTTGTACAGCTAACTAGGTACCTAATACAACCAATAATTTGCTTATAGGGAAGATTTTTCATTTCTAGATGTTCTTTCATAGTATGAGGGGCATTATCAATAGAGAGTTTGCATGTGGTGGTGAGTGGGGTTGAGATAGTTTTACATTGAAGCATATCAAAACGTTTTAGAATGTTTATGACATATTGGGATTGGGATAGAGAGATTGTACCTAGGCTTCTATTTCGTTTTACCTCTATTCCTAGGAAATGTGTCATTTGGCCAAGATTGGTGATGGGAAACACCGCCTTCAGTTCTTGTTTGCATGAGTTAAGGTAAGTAAGAGAATTTGATAATATAGATAAATCATCGACATAGACTCCTATTATAATGATATGATATATATTTGGCTCATTTTTTAGTCTACTATATCCATTATTAATAAGAAAAGTATGAAGTCGATGATACCAAGCCCTCGGTGATTGGCGAAGTCCATAAATTGCTTTTTGAAGACGACACACTTTTGATGGAGAATTTGTATCTTCGTAATACGGTGGTTGTTGCATGTAGACTTCCTCTTCTAAGTCACCATGCAAAAAGGCGGTTTGCACATCAAGATGATGAAGTTCAAGGTTAAATGCAGCAGCTAGTCCCACGAATAATCGGAAAGATACAATCTTTAGTGTGGGGCTAAATGTGTCATTGAAGTCGATTCCAGGTACTTGGGAAAAACCTCTTGCAACAAGCCTTGCTTTGAACCGAATTGGTTGGCCATTTGAATCCCTTTTGATGCGAAGGACCCATTTGGATGTAATTACCTTTTGATCGATGGGTGCATCAACTAGTTTCCATGTCTCATTCTTCTTAAGAGAGTTCATCTCATCATTCATGGCTTCGCTCCATTTGTCAGCATCTGGTCCTTGGAGGGCTTCTTCTACGGTGATGGGTTCATCTAGGTCATGTTGTGTGTCAGTCGTGGAGGTTGCTGACTCTAGATCGGTGAAGTGAACTTCAAGTTCATCCAACTCTTGGTATATGTCACTAAGACTTCGAAAGTGTTGAGGGGTTGTTGGGGAAGAGCTAGTTGTGAGAAGGAGGTTATCATTTTGTGTGTGGCTAGAAGATTGGGGACACGAGGGATTTTTTTGGTAATTTGTGTGTGTGAAACTAGAGTTTTGGAGTGCTTTTAAAGGAGTTGCGATAGAGTTACGAGAGGAAGAGGGGAAGGGTTCTGAGATATGAGACTGATCTGGTGAGATGAAGGCAGAGTGGTTCAACATGCGCCGTGCAGAGCGGATCATTGATCGTGTTACAGAGCGGGCTCCTCGATTCAGCGGTATGCGGACAGATTTGCAGCTGATTATTGGTCGCTTTGAAGTTGATTTTGCAGGTGTGTGGGCTCTATGAGAAAGCTGCGTGTGGACAGATTTGCAGCTCATTTTTGGTCGCTGCAAGGTTGCTTTTGCAGGTGTGTTACCCTGTGTTTGGATGTGTGGTTGTGTAGCAGAAGGTTCTGGTTGTTCATTCGTTGGCAACGACGTGGCTGAGGATGGTAAGTTTGTTGTTTTGTGGAAGTTTCTTCTTGACTGCTCTGCCTTTGCTGAGGATTTTGAATCGGTGGGTATTTGGTTAGGGTTATTGTTGCTTGTATTGTTTAATATATGCCTTGAGAAGGGTATTCTCCAGGTGATGATGCTTTCTGTTTCTGCTTTTCTTTGTTCATGGTTGTCTTGCTTGATGTTGTTTGTAGTCATAGGTTTGGTATGGTTGTTGAGAATTGTCGATTCATCGAAGATGACACTTCTGCTGAATAAGAATTGGTTTGAAGTACTGTTGTAGAGCCGATATGCTTTATAGCCATGGGCATCGCCATACCCAACGAAGATAGTTTTTGTGGTGCGTTTATCCATCTTTTTTCTGTTCTTTTCTGTGACATATGCATAAGCAGGACAGCCAAAGACTTTTAGATCTTTAATATGTGGTTTTTGACCATACCATAGTTCATAGGGTGTGCTTAATCCGATTGATTTGTGGTAAGTTCTGTTTTGTAAGTAGCATGCTGTTGCGATGGCTTCTTCCCAGAATTTTGAGTCGAGACTTGCTGCATTTATCATGCTTCTCGCAGTATTGAGTAGGCTTCTATTTTTCCTTTCTGCTATTCCATTTTGCTGAGGAGTGTTAGGCGTTGATTTTCGATGCCGAATTCCTTTGTTTTGACAGTATTCTCTAAATGCATTTGAGTTGTATTCTCCTCCGCCATCAGTTTGCAGTTGTTGTATACTCCTTTCTGTAATATTTTCTACTAGTGTCATGTAGTTCTTTAGAGCTTGAAGTGCTTGGTCTTTTGTTTTGAGAAAAGTAAGAACAGTAAACCTGTTGTAGTCATCTATGAAGCTTATAAAGTATTTTGATCCAGTTATTGATATCGCTATGAACCAATTGTAACAGAGACTTACTTTTGCTTTGTCAAATCGGAAAAGGATGTTGTGGCATCTTACCAAATAGACATCCTTCCCAAAGATCAATTGTTGTGAAGCGTTCTTTAAGCAGCCCGATGACCATGTTATTTGATTGTAGTGTCTTGATGGCTTGTAGATTTGTGTGACCAAGTC
>CAKZGI010000231.1 GCA_936914905.1 uncultured Trichormus sp.
TTTTAACTTCAATTTCACCAGGGTCAGGGTGCATCATCTACTAGTTCTCCATCTAATCTTCTGGTGTATAGATATTATTGGCACTCTTACACCTTATTTAATCCAGTTTACTTAGCTTATTCGCGTTCTGGGCAGAATTGCTGCATTTGTTGGGGAACTTGCCGACAAACCCGCCCAAAAGACTCTGGTTTAAGCTGCCACCAAGCAAATAAACCCAAACCTGTACTTCCCATCAGCAAAGCCAAAAATCCTCCTAAGAGGACTACCAATTGACTCCGACTAGTTTCTGTAACTGGACTTAGGGCTGGTTTTTCCGTCAAATCTAAATTCAATAAAGCTTGAGAACTTTCCGCCAATGATTCTACAGTTGATATTTCTAGTTCTAATGATTCTACAGTTGATATTTCCAGTTCTGAAGTTTCTGCCTCCGGTGCAGTGATTGCTAGTTCCTCTGTTTCCGTAGGTTCTGCTACCAGTGGTGTGGGTGTAACAGGAACTAAATAAGCTTGGGAGATGCGACATAGAGTGAGAACAACAGATATATTATCTTGACCATTTTTTTTATTTGCCAGCTTGACCCAGTCATGGGCAGCATCTTCCACAGTCAGTTTACCTGTTAAAACTGGCACAGCATAATTTTGCCAAGTTTTTTCTACCCAGTGATGATCACTTAAACCATCGGAACACAATAATAAAATTCCATCTTCTTCCAAAATCAAGCGTTTAATGGAAAAGTTGAGAAACTCAGCTTCTTTTGTACCTAACGCTTGGGTGAGAGCATTAGCATGATCAGTTTGCATTACTTGGCGATACAAACTTTGACCAAAGCAAACTTCCCGCGTAGCTATATCATCATCTATTGTCAATAATTGGCAATAATTGGCAGTTATCCAGTAAGCACGACTATCACCAACATTGGCTAAATAAAGTTCATGGGTATTTTCTGACTCCCACCCTGAATTTGTGACTATTCGTTGGGGTAATTGTATCGCCATGACTAAAGTTGTTGCCATCCGTTCTCTACCTTGACGGTTTTGTTCGTCATTGCGAGACCAAATCATATTATTGACTACCCGCAAGCTGGCTTCTAGTTGTTGCTGTAACAAGTCTGGAGGAAGAATTTCTGTTTGTTCTGCCACATTGTTTAACAAGGCACGGGTTTGTAATTTCAGAGACTGTACTGCTAACTGACTGGCCACTTCTCCACCTTCATGGCCACCTATACCATCACAAACAATTGATAGATGTGGGTTTAAATGCTTATCTATTAGGTCACTGGAGTTACTGGGATAGCAGGCGTCCTCATTGTGTTTCATTATAGGACCTGTATCTGTTACTCCTGCGACTGTCAGCAATAGGGGTAACTCTGCTGCTGATGCTAGTAATAATTGATTGAGTTGATTGGCAACTGTTTGCAAATCTGCTCCATCCTGGCACATATGCTGAATAATGTTACCTATCCCTGGGGCTATTTCTGCTTTTGCAACTGGTACCCACGACAGCCAAGACTGACCCAAATTCTGTAAGGTAAGATTTTCCATTGTTTGGTGCAGTTCTAACACACGGACAGACCAACCTTGAACACGCAAATTATGTGGTGATAGCAAACTTGCGGCTACTCCCAATTCTAATAAACGTGTCCACAATTGGAGAATTTGCCATAGCCAGTACGCTTGTCTAACTGCTCTTGCTTCTTCCCAAACTTCGGTAATAATTGGGTAGAGATTTCCTGCAGTATCTATAGGCACATTTTCTAACAGCAGAATATCATTTATGTCAGATATGGAGGAATTAGTAAATCCGTAGGGTTGAGGAATGTGTAACTGTTCTGGATATAATTTGAGGTAAGGAATAACTTCTGATGGCAATTCTAAAGGGATATTTGGTGGTAATCCCGGTTGCGTATCCAGCCATATCTGTTGAGTAATTACTTCATATCTATCTGCTATTTTTGTTCTTGGTGTAATTTGTTCTGCCATTGTACCAGTAGCCCAAAGATAGCGGTAAACTAGGGGCGTTTGACAACTTTTACATAAGTGCTCGCCTATATTGTTAATGGGTTGTTCACAATCTGGATTTGAGCAATTAATGATATGTTGAGTAGAAATCATCATAAATGTAAAAATTAATAAAAAGTAAGGTGCGATTAAATTTAGATGCCAACAAAAAGACCAAGTTTTGTTTTCCGTTAGGGTGGCTTTCCTATCTTACTTGGGTTTGAAAAGTTTATGGCTGCAAGTTGTTATTTGGCTGTTACTTTCCACCTTACTAGTGGTATTTTCCCGTAGGTTCTTCCAACCACCAGCACGTAAGTCAAAAATTACAGATGCGGTATTTGGAAAAACTCTCACAGAAATTCTCCCTGGACACACAGGAAGGGTACTATATGAGGGAAATTCTTGGCGGGCAAGATGTGATGATCATAAACTCAGCCTATCACCTCAGCAAAGAGTTTATGTAGTTGCTAGAGAAGGTACAATTTTAATTGTTATGCGAAAATCTGGTATCCCCTGAACACATCGGGGGAAGAAGTTATTCAGGTATCCATGAGCAACCAAAAGGGTTGAGAGCAGATTTTTCGTAAAAAATAGTCGGCAAACAGGGAATATTCCCAACCT
>CAKZGI010000232.1 GCA_936914905.1 uncultured Trichormus sp.
CATAAAAATAAGTTGGAATGCATAAAAACCAGGTGGAACAAACTTCTTTCATTCCCCGGGACTTTTTCTTATGGGACACAGACTCAAGGGTTCCTTTGGTTACGGCTAAAATGCTTGGAGCCCCAGCATCATATGCTCCTGCTCCAATCTGAATCCATGTTTTTCTGCAACAAGGTCCTCACCTTGAAGATAATTCATGTGGCTTTTCCTTCCCGCTGTGTAGTTTCAGGGAATAAGAGAGTTCAGGTAACAGAATCTTTCAGCTAGTTGGTAATCAAATAAAGTTCTTTGCTGAGTACACATGGAGTCAGAATATCATTAATGTTGTGGAAAGCTCGTGGTCAACTACGAAAGGTTGTTTTCTTGCTGAACCTGATGCCAATGGAATTTTATATATGATCATCCTCATTATTAACACCAAGATCTCCAAAAAGGGTAACCTTTACATACATTATGAAAAGTTATCCGAATGATTTGCCATGGCCAAAGGCCATTATCGTTGCAAATATGTCAGGGATAGGATGGATTTTATTACTTCGTTCTATCTTGCACAATCAAGTAGCTCCGGTGAAGAAGGGTCTTTACAGTTGGAACCTGATCCCAAAGACGTCAAAGGATCGAAAACCCAAACATATAACTTAATGAAAATTCTCTCTTGGAATGTACGCAGCCTGGGGGCAGCACTGGAAGAGAAAACATGGACGGTTTTGCCAAGAACTCAGTAAAGAATTAACTAATGGTTTGGTAGATTTTCTTTTCCTTCAAGAACATCGACTCAAAACAGCACAACTTATAAGCTATAGGGCAATTTTAAAAGGGGATTGGGATGTTTTCTGGTCAACAGGATATGGACCAATAGAAAATCAGGGAGGTGTGTGTATGGTGGTTAGGGGTGCGTGGAAGAATTATGTTATCAATAAAGCGGAAATAACTCCGGGAAGAGCACAACTAATTTCGCTAGAGAAAGATGGTCATCTATGGGGATTAATTAACATCTATGCCCCCAATCTCCCCGCTGCAAGAGCTGAATTTTGGAATACCTTGGAACAGGCCATTCCATCCATAGTTGAACACTGGATAATGGGGGGTGATTTTAATATGTTGGAAGATACCATGAACCGTAATGGTGGCAGTTCAGCTGCAGTCCATGGTAGAGAACTTGCGGCATGGGAGAAACTGTTATTTAAAATGCGGGTCGTGGATGCATGGCAGGATGGAAATTTCAGTAAAACTCCTAGAACTTTGAGTTTTTCTCGATCTAATGGAGGTGCGGTTGTGTACAACACAGAAAATGCAATTTCGACTAATTCTATGGTCAATATGTCAGGAATAAACAGATTTTATCTTAGTGATGTTTTTAGGGAACGTGGTGGTCAGCAGAGCATCATGCCCAAGACTTCCCTTTCTGATCACTCCCCCATAATTCTTAATATTCGTGAAGCTATAAGGCCTATTGAAAAGCAGAGGAGAATTCCAGAAAGCATCCTTGTGGATCTAAAGCTAGCACAGGATGTGGAAGAAATATGGTGCCTTCAAATGCAAGCTGACTCGAACACATTGGAAAAGGTATCTAAGGCATTGGAGAATATCTCCAGTTTCTTTAAAACACAAGCTGAATTGTGTTATGAAGCTTACATCACTCAGGAGAAGAATTCCTGTCGTGCCGTGGCAGCTCTCCAGCGTATGTTAGAAAAACACCCAGGCTGTAGTTGGACGTTTGACAACCTTCAACAGGAAAAACAAAGTATATTTGAATTGGAACAAAAAAGGGATGAATTTTTCTATCATGGTGTTAGGTCTTGGTGGTCCCAGAAAGGGGATAGATGCACAAAGGAGTTCTTTCAAGGACAAGGCCTAAGAGAGCTTTTAGTGGCATTAGACATTTGCAATGTGTGGATGGCTCATTAACGGAGGGCCCTTTAGAGATGTGCAGTATCGCCACAGAGCACTTCAAACAACTACTTACGGCAGAGGTCACAAGCTCAGAGAAGGAGATATGTAGACAAGCCGTATGGGAGCAAATACAACCTAGAGTAACATCAGTAATGCAAGCACATTTGCTTGTGCCCTTCCCTATAGAAGAAATATATAAGGTACTTCATACGCTTCCTCGTCACAGTTGTTCGGGAGAAGATGGCCTTTCCCCTGGCTTCTTTATAAAATATTGGGAATTAATCAAAATTGAATTATGTGAGGCTTTTCAATTAGCCTTTGATTTGGGTTATTTACTAGACACGTGGAAAGCTGGTCACATTTTTCTTATTCCCAAAGGTGAACATGCCTCGGAAGAAAATGGAGGCCTATCACAATTCTGAATACAGTCTATAAAATCTTCGCAAAAACTATTAATCTTCACCTTCAACCATGGCTGTCCCAAATAATCCATTCCTCCCAAACAGGATTTATAAAGGAGCGGTCAATCCTGGACAACATTTTTACTTTTTGGGAGACGACAACGTTGGCCCTCAAATCTAAACAAGAAATGGCTATTCTTATTTTGGACCTCAAAAAAGCATATGATAGGGTATACTAGAGATTCTTGGAGGTACAATGCTGAAGTTTGGATAAGAGGGGTGGCGGCTCTATATTTAGGTGCCACTAGTAGTCTCTTGGGGGGCAGAGT
>CAKZGI010000233.1 GCA_936914905.1 uncultured Trichormus sp.
CAGTATTTGTTTTCTACGATGTGGATATTCTTGAATATAATTAAGTGGATTTTTCAATTAAGTGGATTTTTCCTTTTGGTAGACGGTCAGAATTCCCTTCTAGCATTTTTTTGACACCAAGTTAATTTTCCTGACAGGTCTATTTACTCCAAGAACTTTCTGTGCAGCTGGCTTTAGCCATCCAACAGGCAGAACTTTATGAAAATCTGCAAACTCTCAACACATCTCTAGAGCAGAAAGTTCAAAAACGAACAGATGAACTGCAAGCTAGTGAACGAAGATTCCGAGCAATTTTCGATAACTCTTTTCAATTTACCGGACTGCTGAGAATCGAAGGAATTTTACTGGAGCCCAACCAGACAGCTTTAACTTTTGGTGGACTGCAACTGGAGGATGTGGTAAATAGACCATTCTGGGAAACCTATTGGTGGAAAATTTCCCAGTCAACTCAGGACAGCTTAAGACGAGCGATCGCACGTGCAGCCCAAGGTGAATTTATTCACTACGGAGTACATATATTGGGTGCAGGAAATCAAATCGCCACCATAGACTTTTCTATTCGTCCTCTCAAAAATGAATTGAGTGGTGTGAAAATGCTGGATTGACACGCCAAGAAGCGGCAGGATGGGGACACCCAACGCACGGCAGAACTGCAATAAAGCAAAGAAAGCTTCCGTAATCTTAATGTTCCTGGAGTGGTGTATCAATATATTCTCTATCCTGATGGCTCCCATCAATTTCTATATATTAGACCTCTTGCGAAATTGTTTATGTGGTATCATAAAGATTTTTAGATTTTATGTATTTTGGGTGTTGTTTGCGATCGCTAATTCAAACATCACCGTCTAACTCTAACTTTTGGCTAAAACAAAGACAAACCCCTATTCTAACATAAAATTAATTCTGCAAGAGGTCTATTAGCGATCACAGTCGAGAACTTTTTGAAGTAGAACCAGTAACCATTCAAAAAGATGCAAATATCTTATTTGACTTGATCCACCCAGAGGATTTGCCCTCAATACAAGAGTTGATCACCCCTTCAGCAGATTCCTTACAGGAATGGTCATCGTTATATCAAGTCAGTGCTGAAACTACTAAAAATAAGCAAAAATATTTAACCAAGAGTATTACTGGATTTTGTGATTCGTTTACTTTGTTACCCAAAAATAGTAATCCTATCTAAGAGGGTGTTTGAAAAGTTGGAATTGGAAAATGTATAATTTGTCATTCTGTATCCCTTGGGGACACTGCGTGAATGCGAAGCGTGCGGGAGGCTCTAAAATCTAGGGCTTGAGCGATTAATCTGAGATGCTTCACTGCGATACGTACTCTGTAGGAAGCAAGCTAAAGCACATTTGTGAGAAATTAAGGCTCAAACTGTTTTGTCAAGATATTTTTGGACCCAAATAGGCTTTATTGGAAAATTTGTTGGGTGGGCGTCTCTTAAAAAGAGACTAGTTAATCTTAAAATTAAGATTACACTTTTGCAACAAAAGTATCGAAAAAAATATCTACATTAGTAATAGCTCTAAATATCCTTCCAGAAAGCAAATGTCAAACCAAAAAAAAGACCAAGATAACATTTTACCAAAAAGCCATGATAATGCACCTTGGAAAAAAGCAGCGGCCTCTTTATCTTTGGTATTACTAGGATCAGGGATGACCTTAGCAGGTGGGTATTTAGCTGGAAACCAACAGCAGGTATCTGACACTGCATCAAAACTAGCAGTGAGTCGAGTCAATGCGGCTCCCCCGTTACCAGCAAATACTGATCCTAATTTTATTACTCAGGTTGTCCAAAAAGTTGGGCCTGCGGTGGTACGAATTAATTCCTCCCGCACTGTTCAAAGCAAGTTACCGGAAGAATTTAATGATCCATTTTTTCGCCACTTTTTTGGGTCACAACTACCATCTGAGGGGAGAAATCGGGTAGAAAGGGGTACTGGTTCAGGTTTTATTCTCACTGCTGATGGTAGAATTATTACTAATGCTCATGTGGTTGATGGCGCGGATACAGTGAGTGTCACCGTTAAAGATGGACGCACTTTTCAAGGTAAAGTGGTAGGGAAAGATGAATTAACTGATGTGGCGGTCGTGAAAATTCAGGCGAATAATTTACCAACAGTGACTCTGGGTAATTCTGACCAATTACAACCGGGACAATGGGCGATAGCAATTGGTAATCCCCTTGGTTTAGATAATACAGTAACTACAGGCATTATCAGCGCCACCGGACGATCTAGCAATCAAGTTGGTGTTCCCGATAAGCGAGTTGAATTTATTCAAACCGACGCAGCAATAAACCCTGGTAACTCAGGTGGTCCTTTGCTGAATGCGCGAGGGGAAGTGGTTGGTATGAATACAGCTATTATTCAAGGAGCGCAAGGCTTGGGATTTTCCATTCCCATCAACACAGCACAACGAATTTCTAATCAACTGATCACAACAGGTAAAGCTCAACATCCATATTTGGGAATTCAAATGGTAGCTTTAACACCTGAGTTGAAGCAACGTATTAACTCAGATCCCAACAGTGGTTTAACTGTGAATGAAAATAATGGTGTGTTGATAGTCAAAGTGATGGCTAATTCACCAGCGGCTAAAGGGGGAATACGCGCAGGAGATGTTGTCCAAAAGATTAATAATCAAAGAGTTACAGATGCAGCTGATATACAAAGAGCAGTGGAAAAAACTCAAGTTGGAGCGGATTTGCGCCTAGATATACGTCGTAATGGCAGCAGTATGAATCTATCTGTTAAAACAGGTACTTTTCCCACTCAAGAGCAAAATCAGTCATAGAGATAGTAATTCAGGAGTTCAGGAAGAAGAAATTAATTTTTCTTCCCTGTTCCCTGTTCCCTGATACCTATTAACTGAGACAATAGGAAATAGTAACTGCAAACATTGCCAACAGTACAGGAATCGCTGTAATCAAATCCAATTTGCGATCTTTCAGGATTTTGAAGCAAGACATAGGAATAATTAAAGGCCAGAAAATAGTAGTTATTAAGGACATAACAAAAGATAAAAATTTATCTTCGGCAGCAGATACTGGATGACGCAGGGAAAACCGTAACCAATTGGTAAAAAAATAACAAGTCATTAACAGATAAGTAATCACTAAAGTCAATTGGATCTGATTCACTTGTTCTACTCCTTAGATTGTGTGAGATCCAGCAACAATTTCTTTATTTTAGTAAATTTTGAGCAGTGGAGATGCATAGGTTTGTCAATAGACTTTGTTTTTAATCACTGTGATGCTAACTACACAAAATTTCTCCCTTAAATAAATGAAATGTTAATCGCATACTAAAAACACTTTAAACAGGATTATTACTGAAATTTAATACCCCAATACTAAGGATAGTAATTATACATATAGATGTTAATTAACTATTCTCACATTGGTATAGCACACATCACAGAGAAGTGGCAAATAAAATGCTACATTTGTTACCTTCTCTATTCCTTTGGTGATTGGTCATTGGTAATTAATTGCTCTTTCCTGGTTGGTTAGCCTACGATGTCTGAGCTTATCGAAGGGTCAAATTACTGGCGCCATGGAATTTTAAAGCTGAGAACTTGAGGAAGTGCGATAACTGTAACCTACATGAGAATCCTTTTGAATATGTTGTTTAATGCTGTCAAAATCTATGAAGTAATCAGCCACATCAATCAGAGTATCGCTCGTCATTGTTTGCAAACCGATTACTTCTACCCTCGATCCCAAGCTGCTAACAGCATTGACAGCATAAGCTAAATCTCCATCTCCGCTGACTAAAACAGCAGTATCATAGTAGGGCGCTAAAGTAATCATATCAACGGCAATTTCTACATTCAGATTGGGTTTTTTGCCATTTTCTGCAACTGCAAGTATATCTTTTGTAACTACACGATAACCATTGCGACGCATCCATAACAGAAACCCTTGTTGTTTCTCTTTGCTGGCATCAACTCCAGTATAAAAGAAAGCACGTAACAGACGAGAACTTTGCGTTAAACGACAAAGCAATTTCACATAGTCGATTTCAATGCCTAGTTGCAAAGCAGCGTGAAAGAGGTTTGAGCCATCAATAAAAATTGCGACTCGACCGCGATTGATATCATCTCCAATGTTCATGTGGTTGCTAGTCTCTTGGGGCTTGATTTCTCGACCTTTGGTAGTAGCTTTTATGGTGGGTGGCCCTTGCCAAAGTGGTTTTTCTTTAAGTTCTTTATATTCGTTTGTTTTTTTGCTAAGATTAGTAAAACTCATTGATACCTCTAGATTTTAAATTTTGGATGTATTTGATAAATTTCTAATACTAGTATAGTCTGTGATAACTTGATAACCGTAGTAATAAACTTAGCCAGAAATTATTTACAGACATTCATTGGTTGCAAATAAACTTAACTCATTTGGACTGCGCCATATCTTAAATTAAAGTAACGGACGAGAGTTAATAACACAATTTTATTAAAGCAGTCAAAGCAGTCGTTGATATTGAGGTTAAAACCAAGACTTAATCCTTATTTTAGCCTTTCTGCAAGAAAAAGGCTAAAATTCAAAGTGGCTGAATCTGTTTGTTCTTAAATATTAAAAAATTGTGAGATTTTCAGTTACTAGTGACTTGTGTGCTTTGGTTATTTGGTATGGTAACGGGAATTAAGCCTTGCAAAGTGAGAACGGAACAATGAGCATGATGCAAAACGTAATTGCTGACACTACCTAAGAAAAGTTCACTGATGCCAGAACGACCCCTACGACTGACTATAATTAAGTCAGCTTCCCAAGTTACAGCTAATTCACAGATGATCCGGCCTGCATCACCTATACTTTGGGTAAACTCAGTTTTGACACCTGTATTTGATGCTGTTTGAGCGAGTGATCGCATCCAATCTAGTCTTTCTTGCTTGAGTTTATCCCAAGCTTGCATATATTGATTAATGGTATCAGTATGCAAAGATGGATAGATTGTTTCTGGTTGCAAAAATATAGGATTGATATAAGGATCTTCTAAGGGAGATAAAACGTGAAGCAACATCATTTCTGCGTTATTTGTTTGTGTTAAAAATAAGGCTTCTTCAAAAATGCACTCACTTACTTGGGAGTTGTCTAAAGCCACTAAAATTTTGTGAAACATAATCATTATTCCTTAAGAAATAATTAAAATTTATTACCTATTGTGGTTTCTATATGGAATGGATTGAACTATGATTGGCCATATTAATCGAATTTTTTGAGAATTGTAATTTTATTCTAACTTTGGCCATAAATATGAATGGAGTTCTTAATGAGAGCTACTCTAGAAGTAGAGGGCAAGATGTGGAAGCCAGTGTTAGCAGCAATAGAAAAAATCACCAGCATTTAATAGAGAAATAAGTATTTTCTCCGCTTCTCAAATGGTAAGTAATTCCAAACCTGAAATCTAAAATCCCCAATTAGTAAAGAAGGTGATAGCGATGGTGAGCAGATTTCGTAACCGCACTGAAGCAGGACAGATATTAGCACAACATCTAACAGCCTATACTAAACGAGAAAACTTACTAGTATTAGCTTTACCTCGTGGGGGTGTGCCGGTGGCTTTTGAAGTAGCCACAGCCTTAAATGCACCTTTGGATGTCTGTATAGTTAGAAAACTCGGTTTACCTGGACATAAAGAATTGGCCATGGGGGCTATAGCCTCTGGGGGAATAGGGGTACTAAATAACGATGTCATAAATACCTTGGGAATAAACAAAGAGATTATTCAGGCAGTTGCAGCTGAAGAATTGCAAGAATTACAGCGACGCGATCGCACTTATCGGGGTGATGCACCACCCATAAATGTCAAAAATAAAACAATAATTTTGATAGATGACGGTATTGCCACTGGCTCAACCATAGGTGCTGCTATTGCCCTTATTAAACAACAACAGCCTGCAAGCATTATTGTAGCAGTTCCAGTTGCACCAGCAAGCACTTACAAAGAATTGCACTCAGAAGTAGATGAAATAGTATGCTTAGAAACCCCAGAACTAATGTCTGCTATTGGAGTCTGGTATGAAGACTTTTCCCAAACCACTGATGAAGAAGTACGCGAACTTTTAGGCCATTTTAGATTTTAGATTGCTATTTTATCTTGCCCCTACACCCACCCTTATTTCTTAAAAGGATAAACCAATGAATACTAAAGAATCATGGAGTATTTTAGAGCAAATAGTTACCATTGAGCTAGGATTCGTACGACTAAAAGGAGAATTGGTTATACCACCCCAAGCCCAGGGAATTGTTGTATTTGCTCATTGTAGTGGTAGTAGCCGCTATAGTAACCGTAACCATTATTTAGCCTATTTGTTGCGTCAGCAGGAAGGACTAGCAACTATTTTAATTGACTTGCTGACTGAAGAAGAAGAAGCGATTGACCAGCGTACCCAGCATTTTCGTTGTGATATTAACTTCCTTGCTTCCAGGTTAATTGGTGTTACAGAATGGTTGTTTGAAAACCGCATTACCAGTCATCTAAAAGTCGGTTACTTTGGTGTTGATAGAGGTAGTTGTGCAGCATTTTTAGCTGCATTAGCTTGTCCCATGAATGTGGGAGCGATAGTTTGCCGCAGTGGGTATACTGATTTAGCCAGTGAAAACCTTTCCTCTGTACAGACTCCTACTTTGCTAATTGTCGGTGGTAATGATTGTTCAATAATTGCTATGAATGAGGATGCAGTGACAGAAATTTGCACTCAGCATAAGCAATTAAAGATTATTCCTGGAGCAAGTCACAAGTTTAGCGAACCGGGAGCAATGGAAGAAGTAGCCAGATTAGCAAGTCAATGGTTTAAATGTTATCTTACACCATTTGATCAAAGAGAATTGCATTTACACGCCATGCCGTTAAGTTAATCGCCAGAACATTCCTAATAAAACTGCTTATCCTTGGAAAAGGCTATCTCTTCCTAACTTCTGGACTTCTGGGGAGAAAAGTTCACGATGATAATGTAAACACTCTGATACAATTTATATAATCTAATCATTTCAATAAAGTAGTTGAAAATCTTCCCAACATTTGTACTACTGTTCCTGTAGGTAGAAAATTTAATTTTTCACTATTTGCTAAAGGCTATTTGTAGAAAAATCAAGCTAACCATCAACGATATATTGTTTTTCGTGATCGTGATTTTGATGTTAAACCTACGACTAGTATTACATTGCTAAAACTAGGAAATCGTACTTTTCTTACTCATCGTGCTCGTATTGAGAACTATCTGCTGGATGCTAACTTAATAGATGCTTATTGTTACTTTCCACTGTCGCTAACCCAACCTGATTTTTGCTGCTTGAAAAGGAGTATGCTGTGAAATTTTTATTCGTGACTGATTTGGATCATACTTTTGTAGATCATACCGTTACAGGTGATGACAAAGCACTGATAGAATTGAGTGATCGCCTCCAACATCATCGTCAACAACATGCTACAAAGATAGTTTACTCCACTGGGCGATCACCTACTCTTTATAAAGAACTGCAACAGGAAAAAAGATTTTTTTCACCAGATGCACTTGTTCTCTCTGTGGGAACGGAAATCTATCTTGATGGTAGTTCAAACACTGATCCAGAATGGGACAGCATTCTCTCACCTGGATGGCACCGGGCTGAAATATTATCTGTAACGAAGAAATTTCCTGAATTAAATTTACAACCGGACTCAGAACAGCGTCCTTTCAAGGTGAGTTTTTTCGTCAAAGAAGAAGCTCTGAGCGTACTTCCACAACTTCAGGTAGAGTTAGAAAATCGTAACTTAAATATAAAGTTAATTTATAGTGGCGGTATAGACCTTGACATTTTACCTCTTACCAGTGATAAAGGTCAAGCAATGCAGTTTCTACGTCGCAAGTGGAAATTTGCAGCCGAGCAAACAGTTGTATGTGGCGATTCAGGTAATGATATTGCTTTATTCGCTGTAGGTAACGAAAGGGGAATCATTGTCGGGAATGCTCGTCCAGAGTTACTCCAATGGCATAACCAGAATCCTGCTGCACACCGTTACCTCGCACAAAACTTTCATGCTGCAGGGATTATGGAAGGATTATATTATTTTGGTTTCCTAGAATAGACCCATCTTTAAAAGAAATTTTGTGGGAAAATAAACACAAAAAATGTAACTGTGTATATCAATAATGACAGCTACCTTAGGGGGAATAGAATTATACCCCCAGGAATCAAAAATATTAATTGGGATTAAGTATGAAGACTTTATGACATTAGTAGCATTAGCAGAAAAAAGGCATCTAGAGAAACAAGCAGAAATTGAAAAAAGAAAAATTAGGTTAATACCGTCTGGAGGAGGACTTAAAGCAGAAATAACCCCAAAGGAACGAGTATGTCTATGCCTAGTAGACCTGAGACAGAAGCCAACATTTGAAATTCTAGGATTATTGTTTGATGTATCGAGGACAAAAGCAAATAACACATTTAACTATTGGGTAGAAATGAGGGAAATTTTAGCTGTATCCCAAATAGAAGAAGCAAAGAAAGACGAGCAAAAATATCAAGAATTATGCGAAGGATTGAGTGAGTATGAATTAATAATAGATAGTGCTGAAGAAGCTATAGAAAGACCAGGTGACTATCAAGAGCAGAAAAAATATTATATAGTATTGCCAGGAGGTGAAGATGTAGTTGTTCTATTGGAAAATTAGGTAAGATAAGCGATATTACACTATTTAGAAATAATCGCCAAAACCTAGATACCAAACAAAGATTTTTGGGAGACAAAGCTTATATAGGAGAAGGATTTATTAGCACACCTTATAAGAAGCCCAAAAAAGCTGAATTTTCAGAGATTAGAAAGGAAGAAAATAACGAAATATCCTCAAGAAGAATTGGTGTTGAACATCTCATATGTAGAGTCAAAACTTTTCGAGTAGCTAGTGATAGATTTCGTTTAGCTCGACATCGTTATTATCAGGTGATAATGGCAGTATGTGGATTAGTTAGCTTAGATATAAATTATTCATTTATACTAAGTCATGATATTTGAATTATCAGCCTTGAGATTATCTTTTTTAGAAAGCTATGTTTCTCAAAACTTTTAACAATTTTGAGGTTTTCATCCCCAAACCCTTATTTTTGCGTTCAGCCATAATTAGTGTTTCATCCCAGTTATAGTTCGTGTAACGCTTTCACAGTAAGCTTTTTATCTTTTGTGGACAAGTCCAATGATTAGCTATCTAAAAGGTATCGTCGCTGGTGTCCAAGCAATTAGCTCTAATCGTGTCATTTTGACCTTAGAGGTAAACGCGTTGGGTTACGATTTGCAAATTCCGCAACGTTTAGCCAACCAATTAACGACTACTGGAGATGTAGTACAAATTTTTACCCATTACCAGATTCGGGAAGAAGTGCCTTTACTCTATGGTTTTTCTTCACCAGCGGAACGGGATTTATTTCGTCATTTATTAAGTGTGACTGGTATTGGTGCAGCTTTAGCGATCGCACTTTTGGACACTTTGGAATTACCAGAGTTAGTTCAAGCGATTATTGCTGCTAATACCCAAATTTTAATTCAAGCGCCTGGTGTGGGCAAAAAGACTGCTGAACGCATCTGTTTAGAACTGAAAAGCAAGTTGATTGAATGGCGCAAATCAGCAGGGTTTTTCGTAGCTACAGGTGGGCCAGCACCAGGAATACTAGAAGAAGTGCAAATCACACTCTTCGCTTTGGGATATACTGCCCATGAAGTCAGTCATACCTTGCAGGTAGTTAGCGAAAATATTGGTTTACCCAAAGATGCCTATGTGGAAGATTGGATTAAACAAGCGATCACACATCTTAGCAGTACCGAAGCTGGAGTGTAGAAATCGTAATACATACAGTTCTGAGTGATGAATAATAGCCCCTATGCTTGGATAGAGGAATCTTTAGAAACTATACATCGGGCTGACTGGTATCGTTCAGTAAAAACCATTCACAATCGTCCTGGTGCAAAAGTTATTTTATCTGGGCATGAGGTGATTAACTTTGGCAGTAATGATTACTTAGGATTAGCAGCAGATGAACGCTTAAAACAATCTGCAATCAAAGCTATTCAACAAAATGGAACTGGTAGCACTGGTTCTAGATTACTCAGTGGGCATCTAGAATTACACAGGGAATTAGAGCTAATGCTCTCATCTACCAAACAAACCGAAGATGCAGTAGTATTTAGTTCAGGATATTTAGCTAACTTAGGCGCAATTACCGCCATAGTTGGCAAGCGAGACTTAATATTATCAGATCAATATAATCATTCCAGCTTAAAAAACGGGGCAATTCTTAGCGGTGCAAAAGTAATTGAATATCCCCATTGTGACATAGCCCAATTAACAGAAAAACTCCATCAAGAACGACAAAATTATCGTCGCTGTTTAATAATCACGGATAGCATCTTTAGCATGGATGGTGATTTATGTCCTTTACCAGAATTATTAGACATAGCTAAAGAATTTAGCTGTATGCTGTTAATTGATGAAGCACACTCCACCGGAGTCATCGGTAAAACTGGTGCAGGTTGTGCAGAATATTTCGGTTGTACAGGTAGAGAATTAATTCAAATTGGCACTTTGAGTAAAGCCTTGGGAAGTTTAGGGGGATATGTAGCCGGAAGGAACTCCCTCATTGACTTTTTGCGAAATCGCGCACCCAGTTGGATTTACACCACTGCCCTTTCACCAGCAGACACAGCTGCAGCCTTAGCAGCTCTGAAAATAGTACAACAAGAACCAGAACTTCGTCAGCAATTGTGGCAGAATGTAAATGATTTAAAACAATTAATCAAAGAGCATTTACCTAATTTAAAATTACTACCTACAGAATCACCGATATTATGTTTGCACTTACCTGATGCAGCTACAGCATTAAAAGCCGCAAAACATCTTCAAGAAGCAGGAATTTTTGCTCCTGCAATTCGTCCTCCCACAGTGAGTACCAGTCGGATTAGAATATCAGTAATGGCAACCCATGAAAGAGGACATATTGATAAATTAGTGAATGCTTTGAAAGCAATGCAACTATAAAAGGTGACTGTTGATTGGTGACAGGTAACAGAAACCAGAAGTAAGAATTAGCTCTTTTACTATATACCCATACACCCATACACCATGCTTTTACAACTTCTGCAACAACTCCTGAGTTAATTGCATAAATGCCTTAGAACCTGCCGAGTTAGGACTCAGTAAAGAAACAGGGATAAAACTATCAACCGCTTTAGCAACATTTACATCAACAGGAATTTGTGCTTTACAGATTTTATCAACACCAAAATCTTCCACTACACGGTGCATTACCTGTTTATAGTATCTGCCATTTAAGAGATTAGTACTGGACATACTAAAGATAATACCCAAAATTTGGATATTAATCTTTGCTTCATGTTCATGACTGTCTTTTAATTGGGCAATGCGTCTTTCTAGTAATTGAATACCTACCACAGATAAGGGTTCTGGTTTAGCAGGAAGAATGTAGAAATTACTTGTGGCTAAGGCACTACGAGTCATCAAATTGTAACCGGGGGCGCAATCTAAAAGAATAAAATCATATTCATCAAGCACAGGTTTTAAAATATCCCTAACTAAAACTCTTTCAAAGCGGTTCCAAATAGTTTCAAAGTCATTTCCTCCCAAAGCTACAGATTGATTATGCAACATTTCTGAAACGACAAATTCATCATATAAGTCGATATCTCCAGGCAAAATATCTAATCCTACCAACTTACATACTTCAGGGTAAATGATGTCATGAATTGTTAATTTAGCATCTGGATCTGGGTTAATAATTTCATCTATTAAATATCTCAAAGTCTTTCTTTGTTTACGACGTTTCGCAAACTCTACTGGTGACATAAGACTGAGTGTAGCACTAATTTGACTATCTAAATCTAAGACAAGTACCTTTTTGCCATAATTTTTCGCCAAACAAGTAGCTAAGTTAACGGTGAGTGTAGTTTTACCCACACCACCCTTCATATTTGCGGTTGCAATTACATATCCCATTTTTACTTCCTCGGCTGACGTATTCCCATTTAGGTAGGTAGCGTACATATTATCCAATAGATTGAAACTTTGGCTAATTTAGCCTTTTGGAGGATGCGAAGAGGATGCGAAAATGTGCTTTTAGCTATCTTTCCTCCCTGGAGATGTTCTATCTAAACTGAAGGTATCCGAATTCTTTGCGGTAATACGTTTTGTAAACCATGGGATTGAGCGCCTTGAGCGCCGGCTTGGTAAGGGGTAAATCACCTTTACCTAGTAAATAAGCTGCTGTTTTTTGCTTTCCTCCTAAGACAATGCTGGAATTCGCTGGAAGTACATCAAGCGATTCTTCCGGGTAAATTTGAACGAATAATTGGGGTGACAATACCAGCTTCAGGTCGTTGGGTGGCAATAATGAGATGTATTCCTGCTGCTCTTGCCATTGCGCCCAAACGTTTGATACTTTGTTCTAATGCTGTGCGAATTTCTTTTTCTCCCATAAAGTCGGCATATTCATCAAAAATGCAGACTATACGGAGTAAAAGTTGGGAGGAATGTTGATTATAGGTGGTTAAATCTGGACATTTAGCTTTTTTAACTGTTTGATACCGAGATTCCATTTCTGCAACTAATTCTTCTATTAGTTCTATAGCGTGATCACTATCTTTGAGAATCAGTGAATATAACCATGACATTTGTTCAAACTCTGGAAATGTTACCAGTTTGGGGTCAACTAGGGCGATTTTTAAATGTTGGGGAGAATGACGGTAGAGTAAACTGAGGAGGAGCGATCGCAAAAACTCGCTTTTTCCGCTTCCAGTTGTTCCACCCACCAAAAAATGACAAGTATTCGGATCAGATAAATCAGCTTCTAACAAATAGAGACGGCCGAAAATTTATAAAGGAGTCTGTATCTGGCTTTCCATAGTGTTAAGATTAGGAGAGAGCCAAGGAAAGAATCAGGGTTG
>CAKZGI010000234.1 GCA_936914905.1 uncultured Trichormus sp.
CTATCAAACCGTCCGAAAAGTGGCTCTTGACTTCAAATCAAATCTGAAGATTGTTCTTGATGAATTGTTACCCCAATGGAATTACACTCCTTAACCACAGTTACAGGTTATTTAATCCACTATCGTAAGTAGGTGGGTTTTAAAAACTATTGTTATGACAAGGCAAGAGGTGAAGCAGGACGGTCTTGACGAGCCACTGCGGTGGATGGGTTTCCCTTATGTAGGCGAAGCGCCTACATAAGGGTCTGACTGGAGAACCCGAAGGGCAAGAGGCACTCATGTAAGAGGGAAGGGGTTTTGATGAATTTTACTTTTCGTTACATACTTCTCTCCGAGAAGTTACTGCGCGTCTACAGTTTTTTGTCTCTTCCTACTTAGATTAAATCTGGGGGATTGAGGATTTTGGATGTTCAGAAGCCTCAGTCGAAGGATTTCGGATTGATTCCTTGGCTTAGATACTACTTTTATAATTCATTAGTAATACGCTTAATTTGCGTTTTTTCTTTTGGTGATGGGTTGGATAAAAAATAATATCCCAGTTCAACACTTTGAAATGACGAATTAACACCCCTATAGGGTTGACCCCTTGAGTAATTAGCCAAATTGACCAACCAATCAGTTTCAATGTATTGAAAATAGATGTACGAGTTAACCATTCATGAAATGCTACACGCGCTTCATCTAAAAGAGGATGATACTCCGAGATGATTTCTGTATCATGAAAAATTGGTGAATTAATACCATGAATTCCACTAACTTGATAATTTCCCATTTGAATTCTTGGTAAGCAGGAGACTTCTAAGTGATATAAATCATGGTAACAAAGCAAATCATCACGTATATTTACCAACCTACCTCCTATTTTTACCCGGTCTTTACTGACACAGCCTAGCAATCTTTTGATTGATAGATCAATCAAAATTTGTGAAGGAGGAATAAAAATGTTCATAGATAGATAATAAATTATCTCAAATTAATTAATTAGCAGATATTTTCAGTTGTTAAGCTAGGTATTGATGGTTTAAATCGATAAAGATCTGTACCTTATCTGTACCTTAAATGTGTACCTTATATAATATAATTTATTTAAAAAAAAAATAATGTCAAGTCTACATGCAACATCTGAAAAACCTAAATTTTCTGGGTATTTAATTCTCATGAAATGTTGTTCTGGTGGAATTTTGATAGTAGCTAGTTGGAAGCTTTTTAACAGTAGTGACTGCGGTGGATGGGTTTCCCGACTTATAGAAACTACCGTTAACTGGTGTGGATTTAGCGCGATATGAAAACATTTGATACACCATTAGTGAGATTTAAAAAATTCTCTTAGATACGATTGCTAGTCCCTTACTACTAAGAGAATATGGTTAGATAGCAAGTCGAACTTAGCTATTATAAAGTGCGGAATATCTGCTGAGGACTAATCAAGTATTAGACATCTTCAAGAGATGATTAGATTTACTCAATTATAACAGTAGATGGTAAATGATGTAATTACTTTGGTCGGATTAAGTGGGTTTCATACTCAGCTAAATTGAAGTCACGTGAATATACTAACTTTAGTTCTATTGTATAGCTAATTTCTCTGGCTACAAGATAGTAATAAAGCAAAATTTTTATTTATGAGTAGATTTACTATCTAAAACTATGTCAATCTTGGTGCAATTCTCTTGAAGATAATATTGACACAAGTTAGCAAAGTAGGTAGCTATATCTTCCGCTTTCGCCTTGGGGTGCAATTGCAAATAAACTTCTCCAGTAACAGCATCTACAGCCAACATACCATTACGTTACTTAGGAATTAAGGTTTTATATTTTTCTCCGCCCAGGCATAATACAAACTGAGTCTATCATAGACAGCAAACTCATCGTAGAGAATTAGTTTGTCTTGTGATTGTAAATCTTGAAGTTTTCTTATTGGTGAAACCAACTCTTTTTGAGCTTCAAGATTAGCATTCTCATAATCTCGATGAGCCTTTTGATGACACAAACCTAGGTCATTCAATATTTGATAGATTTGACTATCTTTTAAGATATAAGTTCCATCTGGTTTTGATGATCTATCTAATGATTTTATCTGTCCAAATGTAACTGTCAATTGACGACGGAATACTGGAAATAGTTATCAATCTACCAGACTATACATATTGAGTTTCAGCAATATTGGATCCATAATCTCAAATGTTGCGTCCTTTTTCCCACATGAAAATTGTTATGCTGCTTGATGGAATTCCCTTAGGATAGTGGATTAAATAACCTGTAACTCTGGTTTAGGGATGTAATTCTATTGGGGCAAGAATTCATCAACAATAATCTTCAGATTTGATTTGCAGTCAAGAGCCACTTTTCGGTCGGTTGGATACGATTTGTATCCTGGTAGTACAGCATCGCCGAAATAAATTACCAATTCCAAATCTCTGAAAGGCTTACACTATATTCTTTTTGAATTTTGTTCACGTAGTGTCTCCGAAGGAGATTTTTTATTAGGAAAGTGGATTAAATAAATAAGGTGTAAAAGGTGTAAGAGTGCCAATAATATCTATACACCAGAAGGGTAGATGGAGAACT
>CAKZGI010000235.1 GCA_936914905.1 uncultured Trichormus sp.
GAGTTGTAATATGCCTTTTAATCGGTTCTGATATATAATGGCATAATAGTTAAGAAATGTAAGGGTTAGAAAAATCAGACCATGTATAAGGGCATGTCGTGAAGGAATATACGCATTTTAAAGGTGGTGCTCGGGAGAGGCCATAAACATTTTAGTTTGGAAGATAGGAGGGGTGAAAACAAGTAATACAAGTATAAGATGGATTTTTGAACTACTGTTTAAAATAATTTCTTCACGACAATGGGAAGAGCAATTTATATGCAGTATATTCTCCACATGGCGTAAGTTGTTGCATGGCTTAATGAAGACCAACCTTCTTGTAATCTAGGGTATTTTAGACATCCTAATCGATACAATTCTTTGTTTGCAAGTCTCAGAAAATGGACAAATCCTAAGTTCTTGTAGATTGACATTGATTCAGCGGTTTGTTATAAATGATAGAAATGCCTAATATACCACCACAAATATGTGGCGGCCGAATAACGTATGATGACTTTCAACGAATTGTGATTGATCCTCAACTCTTGTCACATAATATGAGTTATGCTTCTTGCTTTGGGGCATTTTCCATAATGAAAGTGTTATTGGCTCTGAAGAGTCGTTTTATGAATTGATGTCCATGATGATGGCCATTCAATTCATATCTTAGATTTTCCTACTGTACTTGGCCACACAACCTTCCTAAGGGTTCATATTCTGGTTTATGATGGGAATAAATAGTGGTATCTTTTAAAAAAGTATTTCTATTAACATTAGGGAATTGAAAAAGCGTCGCGGTAGGTGGACACCCCCCTGTTAAAATTACTGCACAACTCGTAAGCGAGGGCAAGTCCGTCGGTCATGTCCCTCCTGATCACACTCCCTACACTTTCGCTTGCGTCGGGCACTCTGCATTTCTACAATTTCAAACTCAGAAGGATCTCTTCTGATGCTCGACGCCGCTATTGCACCTTGAGGGCGACCTCTCGTTCGGACCACAATTGGATTGAGAACTGATGTGCCACCGCTCCAATCCTGTGAAAGCATGGCAACTTCTCCTTCAAGGAGACGTCGTTGGTGCGGCAGAAGCATTTCATGCTGAGTTGCAAGCTGGGAGAGGGTCTCAGGAAAGAGTGGTGGATGCGTATTAGGCACTTGCTGGTGCGCATACCCCGGCCTCTTCAACCACCATTCCGCGTGAAAATGGTTCCGCGTTAACTTTTCATTTCTGTCCAAAAGACTCTTCAAAACATGGGCGCAAGGCAGCCCCATTGTGTTGCGTAATACATTGGTGCAAGGTGGATTGTTTGCATTCAGATGGAGAGCCTTTCTAAATTGCTCAAGCATTTTGCGGAGGGCAAAATGAGAAATCTCGCGATTGACTTCAGATCAGATTGAATGGGTGTGCGAAAGAAGTACAGTGGATTTGTCGTAAGCAATCTGCTGTCTTATGCAGTGTTCTTGATGATCGATAGCGAGTGATATTTTGTCATACACATCTTTCAAATCGCCGGTCGATACATTGATCCATCCTTTCATTATTGAATGTTTTCCTTCCGTGCGTGAGTTTACCACATGTCCAAGATGGGGAACCTCTTTTCGTCCATGCCAGCACGAAATTTTCTTTTCGAGAAAGCCAAGTGGCCTGTAAGTATTCCACAACAGCATGGTGGCTTTCACCATATGTCGCATGAAGAGTGTCCCGCTCTTGCTCAAACACATCCTCGGTTGGTGCCCACATCACCTGTCACCATTGCGTGAAAAAGTGATCAAACTCTTCTTTGGTAGTAAAGTGTTTCTTGGTCTTGGCAAGGACATCCTTCTCAATATGCCAAGTGCAGAGGAGATTGATGATCGATGGAAACGTTTGAGAAATCGCATTCATGAGAGCAAGCTCTCTATCTGTCACTACTACTAAGGGCAGTGTGTCACCATACATTGTTTTCACCCTGAGGAGGGCCCACTCATAATCTGCTTGAGTCTCTCCACTCATAAAGACAAAGCAAATCGAGAAGGATTGATTTGTGGAAGTCATTCCGACTACATGAAGAAGGGGCATCTTGAATTTGTTGGTTTTGTAGGTACAGTCTGCAAGTATAACATAAGGGAATTCGTGAGCGAGAGCCACAGGTTTCTTCGGCACAAAAAAGAGATGGGTGATGTGACCAGTGGAAGATCTTTGTAAGTCATGCTGAATGTCTTGTTCCTGCAGTTCGTCTAGCAACACCTCGATAGGATGTCTACCACCAAGATCCTCGGCACGCATTGCCTTCTTAGCATTGTAAATGTCTTGGGCCATGATGATTGTTGTAGGATCTTGCTGACGCAAGCTAGCAAGAATGACTCGCGGAAGTGATCCAGCTTTGCTCATTTGTCGAATAGTTTCACGGTGAGCGGCAGTGAGTTTCCGGACACTAGCATAAGCCGAGAGATCTTCGCTCCTGTCGTGATTGTGTTGATCTTTTTCTAACGTTGCCGACCAGACTGTATCGTTCCCCTCCGCACGTTTCAACACAGCAGACCAGGGACAGTCTAGTCTGTGAGAACTTGTCTGTCTCAATCGACTCTCTTCCGCTAGATATGTCCTATTGTTGGCTTCTCCGTACGTCCGACCATGTGCACAGCAGAGCCAAATCTTTTGAACGACACCGGTTTTAGTCTTTTTGGAGCGGCGTTCATAGACTTCATATCCTTGCTGGTTCATGTAGGTCCTGACTGCAATTTTGGCAGCATCCGCATCGAGATGGGGCACTCCATATGGACTAGGGAAGGGGTTACTGTTAGGTACGGCTGCTTCAGAGGACTGCGCTTGGTCAGGCATCATGTATGATTCAGTATGAAGCAGCAAACGTTGAGAGCAAACGAGTGCTGAACTCAGATGTACATGTCTATTTATAGGCATGTGAAGAGGTGTCCGCCGACCAACAAGGGGGGTGTCCACCTACCGTGACCCTTATTTAAATATAATTCTATAATTATATATATGTTTTGTGTTTTTGCCGTGTGATTCCAATATACCATTGTCAACTTCATTATTTCTTGTATTTCTCCACATGTGCTAACCAAATCACGACAACATCGAACCTATAATATCTATGATATGAAAACAACATACAACCTTCTTGAGATACAAATCAAGCCCTACAATTGCCTTAACCATTAGGCTATGGGTACGTTCGCGATCACAATACTCTGCACGGCGAAGTATTGCGTGGTCGCGATCGCGTTAGTGCGCATCAAAGGTCCCGATTGACCCCGTGTCCAGCGCGGTGAACAGGACATCAGCTCACCCCACAAGGGACTTCTTGATTGTTGACATACCGGCAACCGGTTGTCCATCTAGTAGTTCAGCCCCTTAGGTGACATCTGGAATTGCATGACCCAACTAAAGGG
>CAKZGI010000236.1 GCA_936914905.1 uncultured Trichormus sp.
CTTTGAGCATTAGTCAATCCATACATGCGATGAATGTAATTGATATTTAACAAAGTAGTTTCCCATGCCTGCTCTCCTTGACTATACACATGGTTTGAGAAAGTCTCAAAAATTTGTTGCATATAGGTATCAAACAACGTATGCACCAACAAAGAAGAATTAAAACGCAAAGGCACCTTATCAAGTAATATTTTGTACATTTCCAAAGCACGTTTATTGATCTCAAAACAAAGAGGAAAATGATCAGATGATACCACATCTTGCAATACTGAGACATGAAGCGATTCCGGTAAAAAGGACTCATCATGCATCACATACATCCTATCCAACCTACTCCAAGTATGTCGATATTGCATAGATTGAAAAGTAAATCCAGGTTCATCTTGATGCAACCATTTCCATACATCCAACTTCAAAACATCTAAAGCCAATTGGTCCCAACATGCTTGTTCTGAAGAATTCATTAGAGAAAATCGTGAAGTAGATTGAGATGCATCAACACACATATTAAAATCACCCATCATGAGACCTGCACGACCCACTGATAACAAGCGATGCAAAGAAGACCATAACTCAATACGTTGAGAAACATCGTTAGGTGCATAAACACCAACCAACCAAACCACCTCACCGAAGTAAGTAATTTCCATAACCATAAATCTTCCAGATGGGTCATTAAACACCAATTGAGGGCATAATGTATCCCGGATTACCATCACAACACCTGAATAGTGAAAAGATAAACAACCTGCATAATATGTTGAATAGCCACGTAAATGTAAAATAGAACCACTCAAGTCATGACACTTATGCTCAACCGCACATACTACATCCCATTGCTTATTAAACACTGTCTGCCAAAAAAAGAATTTTTTATGAGGGGAAGAAGCCCCTCTCACATTCCAACATACCACTTTCATTCAATCCTTAGAACTTATCATTTCTTTCTCTTTATGAGCCACTGTGTGCATAATTGCACTCAATGCTTTCTCAAGAACTGCATAGGGGTTATCATGCACAACATCTTGTCCCCCTTCATCAGGAGGAAACTGCGCATGCCTATCTCGAACATTACGAGCACCGCGGTTATTTGGCACATTATGCAATACTCTCCCAGTAACATCAAACTTTAAATGGCTAGGCAAATTCTGTTTATGCATTTGCTTATTCCATGGACCTTTTTTGAAGCCCTCTTTCATACTTCCATTAGTATATGCGGCAAAATTACCTTTACTATTACTAGGCATATCCCGTTGAACATCTTGAACTTTCTCCTTACCCTTTCTTTTAACTTGATGCCATTCACTACTACCGCTAGCATCATTATGTAATTCTTTTCTCACATCAACCGAGGGACTGAGTTGTTGTTGACCTAGCAGAACCTTCTCACTCGATGGAGCTTCATCCATTACCATATTCACCATCGATAGAGCAATGTTAGACTGATGCGCTACAATTCCTTCTTGTTGATCAACATGATTATGCACTGAACTTGCCACACTCGGGCATTCGGCTACAAAATGGCCCAATTGACCACACTTGAAACAATGTCCTGCATAGGTCTCCCAATGAAGCTTAAAGCAAAGGCGTCGCATACCAGGAACATTCATACGCACCCATCCAGGGCGTTTACAACTAGTATCCCATAGCATGCAGAACCTACGCTTGTTCGAAGAATGTGGTTGAGGAGCAACCAAGACTTTACCAATTTTAGCCATCAATTCAGGTAGTAGAGACCACAAAAAGGAATGATTACAATCCACAGACACCCATACTGGACACTGTTGTTTCAGCAAAACATCATAATCAACCATAGGTGCCCACTGCATCACATGTACTAACCTTCTGTCAAAGAAAAGTGGCACCTTTGCTAACAAAGCCGTTCTGTGTTCCGAAGACCGAAAAACTACATCAAAAAAACCCCTTGGCCCCACATGTACCTGCTCAACACAATTGGGCACTAACATAGTATTCAACCATTGTTTAATCCAAGAAACCAAAGGAAGTTTTCCAGTGAAAAATAGAATGACAGCACGATCATAGAACACGTCAAACGATTGAAGCACGGATTTAGTGTCTATGTCCACATCCTTAACATCCTCATCAGTACAATCCCTAGACTCCTCTTCATTGTGCTTAACAACATCATAAAGCAACGCATTAACACAATTGCACTGAGTAATCCAATCCTCAGACTTCAACTGTGCATCACTCCCATCAACAACATCACTCCCACCGACAACATCACTGCCACTGACAACTGCTGCATATGATAGCTTCTCATGATCCATAGTGTCATCACATTTCTGTCTCTTCACATCATTACTACATCCATCTTCCAACATAAGACACTTCTCATGTCCGTCAACAATCGAAGTCATACTTAATAAGAAAGCACAACTAGGGCGAAGATAGAATTACCTGCAACCTTTCAACCATGCAATGAAACGCCACGTGCAGGGTATCACCAGAAAGCTCTCTTCACAAGCTTTCCAACGAGCTAAAGAACACAAAAAATGGACACCGAACCAAAGAGTTTTGTGAAAAACAATACTGGTAATTGAACCATGATCGTGCGCCTCTCTCTGTCTCTCTCCCTCGCTATATTTTTCTGTTATTCTGTTCCTCTCTTCAGAGGCATACCTGTGGCAGATAGTTGAGGTCGATAATGGCGTACAGCAGGCAATGCCATGGGGATTTCTTCTAAGTCTTTGCTTTTACACCATAGCCAAATAAGGATTATTCTCATGTGGTCTCATGCTATCCGTAACAGATCAGTTAGTTTCATGTGCCTTTTAAATCTATTAAAAAGCATGTCTCCGAAGCTTTGAAACACTGGCTACTGTACCATCTTCTTTTATGCCAATAAGAGTGAGTTATCTTCTCCCCAAAGTCCACACACAAATGAATGACATCGGAGGGAAAGGGGTACATGGAGGAATCAGGTGTCAAAAACTCGAATGGAGCCAGACCTCAAGGTGAGTGTGAGTATTTGTGTGTAGAGTAGGCACTTGATGCATGTGCACATGCTCTAGCGAGATTGCTTATTTGGTGACTAGTCATTCATTCATATTTGTGCCTTATATATGCTACAAGTGTCGATCAGGAATAATGCAGATCAAGAAGACATCATTTGATCTTTATTTTACATTGCTAATCATAGAAAAATTGAGCTCAACGCTTGATGGTTTCTAAGCAGCGTAGGCCAATTTTAAGCAACTTGGCTCTAAGTGGCTTAGACTCATGCGCTCAAATTATTTTATTGGCTTGGAGTTAAGCCACCCCAGTAGTTCTCACTGCTCACCAAACAAAAATCTCGACTTCCATTACAATATTGTGCTTTATTTTCACCATGGTAAGCACATTATTGGAATACAGGTTTTAATACAT
>CAKZGI010000237.1 GCA_936914905.1 uncultured Trichormus sp.
TTGCTTGCTTGCTTGCTTGCTTGCTTGCTTGCTTGCTTGCTTGCTTGCTTGCTTGATTGGCACCTCTAGTACGACACATCTTTCAGAATACGAGCGAATGCTCGGATCAGTAGATTCGAGCTCCTTATTCAGGAGTTGAGAAGTACGCAGGGCGGGCCTGCCGCTCGGCTATGACCTCGTTTCTTGAGCTAGAGGGGAATTTCACGAAATGGGTTGGCAAGAGCAGCAGACAGCAACTCGTATCACTCTCGTAATTCAGAGAAGAGAAAATGGGATTCGAACCCTCAACTTTTGCTCTTAGAGATCATTATTCCGGGAAGGGAACCACTCTCCCAAACTAAATAGTTATTTCCCTGGAAAGGAAAGTTCCAATGCGGGGTCTGGATCCAGTCGAGGCGCCGAGAGCCGCAGG
This sequence comes from uncultured Trichormus sp., assembly GCA_936914905.1. Lineage (GTDB taxonomy): Bacteria > Cyanobacteriota > Cyanobacteriia > Cyanobacteriales > Nostocaceae > Trichormus_B. Next base: position 413 of record CAKZGI010000237.1, read on the forward strand.
CGTACCGCGTATTCTATTTACCAGTTTCTCCGGAAGGTCATGTCTGGGAACTTTGACTTGATAGTGTAGTGTGACGAGGCGAGAATTCTCGCTTTCCAAGAAAGAGAGAGTTGGTCAAACCCAACCCTAATTGCTCGGATAGCAACCAATGCACATTGCTGAGTGATAAGGTGGTTTTCCATGCTTGCTGCGAAGAGGCTTGCTTTCCTGAAAAAGCCGCTGTATACAGTGATTCTCAGACCACGCAGTATCAAAAGCTCTATCAGATATGTATAAGAAGACCCTGTTTGAGTCATTGGGTCATCCGCTGGCCTGAGTTCCTGTTCAAGAACCTTATAGCGGAGCTATATTCTCACTGTACGACAATAGAACCCTAGCGCTACTAAAGACCATCAAGGTGGTAGATGACATTAAGATGCAGTATAGTATTATGCGGGTACATCGAAACAGCAGCAGAGCCAAGGGAGTATCTTGAAAAGCAGCTGGGCTTCAAGGCCCCTAAAGAAGAGATATATAACGCGTATCATTGGGTGCCGCAAGAAAAGAAAAGAAGGGGATCCTATTCCTTCCTGTTGAGCACTCCTTTTTCTTGAAGAAGTGGAAAGAGAGGTTGTCCCCCCATTGTAGGAGCGAAGAAAGCTAGTAATTTTCACGCACGAAGGAAAGTCCTAGTAGATCACTACAATGTCGTAGTGACATCTTTGTGTGGGTTTGTAATCGATAAAGTGTACGGTAATTTCGATTACTTTAAACAAATTTATAAATCTTAAGATGAAACAGTGCTTTCAAATTACATGTAGCGACGACAGAGCCGCTGGAGAAGAGAAAACTATGCGTTGACATAAATTAGAAATCACTATTAAAATATTTTCGTGGTCTTATCTACCACTTAGGGATCCTTCAGGCCGGAGTTCACTATACTCCGGTCACCTATTATTTCGAGAACCAGTCCAAGCAACCTAGATATGTTTGCTATTAATTGCTGTAGTTTATTTGATCTTCAATTTTTTTGTTGGGCATAAGTACAATACCCACGAAAGCCGAAAGTTCACGCTAACTTGCGTCCTGGACATATCGTCACGTGCTGAGATATTAAAAGAGTCGGATATTGAATCATTCGGCCCTTTCTTGTGCAATCTGTCGTCTTGGCAGGATGGAGGCCTTGGACCTAGTATTTTAAAGTTTAAGGCTGTTTATTCTGTCTTTTCAGACATCATTAGGGCACTGGAAAGGGTAGTACTTGATATACGCCAGATACCGATGGTTACTGGTTCCAGTCCTCGGCTGTTCCAGACTTCGGGGCCTAATGCCTAAGGAGGACTTGGTTCACTAGCTTTTCTTCAGGAAAATCTGGTTAGCTCTCACGTCGAAAGACGCTAGGGGGCTCATGTCGCTACTTTTTGAACCTAGAAGCTGGTGGCCAGGTAGTTGCGAGCTGTTACGGCCGTCGGAATCTTTTTCTGACTTTTTGATTCGTAACGCCGCCTTAAATCTCTCAATTTAGTTTAAGGAAGAAGAAGAAGAGGTTGGGCAGAAAGCAGCTTGAGCCTGTTGGTTTTTAGCAGCCAGCCTATTCGGCGTACAAATAGGCAGTGCGTGGATAGAATTGTTGTCAAAGGACTTCAACAACAACAAGGTGCCTCGATCTCCGGAATGCCCTTATTTATTATAGGGCGTAAATAGAATAAATAGGTGGGAAACTCTCCCAGCAGCCCAGGCAAGGATCTCTCTCTCTTTTCCTAGTACCGTTATTTCCCTTCAGGTAAGGTATTCCAGAGGTATTCCGTTAGAAAGACAATCCATTTTTTATGTGACACATGATTTTTCTCATTAATTATGAAACACTCGATTCCTCTGTTATTACTTCATTTCCCACGACTATCTGTCATATTTCCCTTGATTACAAACCTATTCTTTGCTTAGCATTTAAGAGAATGTGAGATACCACCTTTCAATACAATAATTGTACAGGTTAGAGTATAAGGACAAAAATCATTTACCAATGTAGGTAAAGTGACCGCCTCAAATCAAAAAGGTATGATGATGAAACTTACTAAAATTATTTACCAAAAAAGAAACCACCATGTAATGTAAGGTGCGATACGTAACGGCAGACGGCGGGCGTTGCAACGAACCAATAAGCTAAGCGTGGCAGATTTGTTTGCAATATAGAAAAGAACGGTTTGGTGACGAAACCAAACCGTTTCTCTTTCCATGTCAATGAAGGTTTATTGCATCATTCAAATGAATACGAATCGGGATTATAGGGACATAAGCTTATAAAATAACTACACCTGATTCTAAACCAGTTGATGCAAATACGATCGAAAGAAGAGCGAGATGTGCTAATAGCAAGATACCCCTCATGGATAGCATGGTCCGAGCAAAGCCACTCGAAATCTTGACTGAACTATAACCAGCCATCATATTAGCAAATAAACATATTCCTAAGCTTAGTGCACGAAAACGATAGAGGATTAACTCCGAAAATACTGGGAAAGGCGCTAACGGTGGAGGTACACCCGGCAGTAATAAGAGACTGAAAGGATGAGGCCCATGTGTTTAAGACCCCACTACGATAGTTCCAAGAGAAAGAGAGAATAGAGAACCCAAAATAATAATAGAATGACTTATTACCATAAAACTATAAAGTACCATACCTTACAAATTACGAAATAATGGAAAGGTAAAAGTAACGAGGATCGGGAGAGAAGACTATTATTTCGAAACGCCACTAATTTATTCGTTCACTAGATTGGGCACGAAATCATAAGTCATCTCCACTAGGGATTACCAAGCATTCAGTACTAAGTGTCCTCCATTCGAGGTCACCAAGTGAACTAGGAGCGGGATTAAACTGGTAGTGGGTGACATAGATGGAGAGGAATTGATAAATAAAAGATACGGATTTCCTATATGGATGGAAATCGATAGAATAATGGCAGGTTATTCCGGTAGACTGTAAGCCGTGATGAAT
>CAKZGI010000238.1 GCA_936914905.1 uncultured Trichormus sp.
TCTGAGCAAGAGTCAGAAGAACCACTTGATTAAATCTGGATTCTTTTATTTTTGCCAAATTGGCATGCTCCTGAGGACATCGGCGTTACAAAATCATAATAAGCGTATGATTGATATGATTGAATGGATCAGCACCACATTATTTGACTTTTTGCTCCATCATTAGTGGGTTTATCGAACCCACATTCAATATGACTCAAGCCACGTAAATTTTTAATTCTTAATTGTCTGATCTTCATATATTCTGATCTTCATATATCACGAATGTAAGTAACTAGGTAGATGTATTAGTTCATGTATACTAGCTATAGTGCAAGCGTCTTGCTCACAGGTAAGATGCCAGCACTACATCTTAATCTTTAATTCAAACTACTTAAAATTAATTGTCTAAAATTCCAGTTACAAAACCTCCCTACCCAAATAAACCTGCAACACCTCCGGTACTTGAATCGTCCCATCTGGTTGCTGATAATTCTCCAAAATCGCCGCCATAGTCCTTCCTACGGCCAAACCAGAACCATTCAAAGTATGCACAAACTGCGTTCCTTTTTTACCGGCTTCCTTAAAGCGAATATCCGCCCTTCTTGCTTGAAAATCACCGCAATTAGAACAACTAGAGATCTCTCGATACTTCCTAGGAGAAGGCAACCAAACCTCTAAATCATAAGTCTTTGTTGCCCCGAAACCTACATCAGCAGTACACAAATTAATCACCCGATAAGGCAATTTTAAAGCCTGTAAAATTGACTCTGCACTTCCTACTAAATTTTCCAATTCATCAAAAGAATTTTCCGGTTTTACTAATTTCACTAACTCAACTTTATTGAATTGGTGCAAACGAATTAAACCCCGCATATCACGTCCATAACTTCCCGCTTCCCGACGAAAACAAGGAGTATATGCACAGTGATAAATTGGTAATTCTTCCGCGTTGATAATTTCTCCTCGATAAAAGTTAATCACAGGAACTTCCGCAGTTGGTATTAACCACAATTCATCATCTGCACATTTAAAACTTTCTTCTGCAAACTTCGGTAATTGTCCCGTTCCGGTTAAAGAATCTGTATTTACTAAGAACGGTGGACTAACTTCTATATACCCAGCTTGAATATGTTTACTGAGCATAAACTGAACTAATGCTCTTTCTAATGCTGCACCAGTACCAATAAGACTCACAAACCGACTTTGGGAAATTTTTACTGCTCTTTCAAAGTTTAAAATTCCCAATTTTTCGCCGATTTCCCAATGAGGTAAAATATTCGGATTCTCCGGTTTATGTTGATCTCCCCATCTTCTCACTTCTGGGTTATCTTCTTCACTTGCACCAATGGGGGTAGAATCACTAGGAAGGTTAGGCAGCGCTAAGAGTAATTCTTGAATTTGCGATTTTAATTCTTTTTCCTGGGGTTCTAATTCGCTTAATGTGATTTTGAGGGCGTTTCCTTCTTCCTTTAAAGCTTGGATTTCTGGGTCTTGAGGATTAACACCAGATTTTACCTTTTGTCCTACCAGTTTACCAATTTCATTACTACGGGCTTGCAGTTCATTACCTTTTGCTTCTAGTTCCCGTTGTTGTTGACTCAAATCTAATATAGGCTGAATATCGTATTTACCACTACGACTGTTCAACTTGTCTTGTATGAGTTGGGGATTTTCTCTAATTTGTTTAATATCTAGCATTTGTCAGTTGTTAATTGTCGGTTGTCAATTGTTAGTTGTCAATTGTTAAGGGAACAGGAAACAGCTAATCATTTTACCAATGCCCAATACCCAATACCTATAACTTAGTAATGCGATTTAACAGGAATAGTGAAGCTACAAGCCCTGAAAAATGCGCTGATACAGTATTTGTGTTTGCCTGGACTACTAGCATATCTAAACCACTAATAATCCGAGTGGGGTCAAAGAGTTGGGTTGTTACAGCTTGTGGAGATATTGACCTAGCTACCAGTGTACCAACTATCGCTTGCGCTCCCAAAAGTGTCACGAGTATTCCTGCTAAATTGACCCATAATCCCAATCTTAATACCTGCAAGGTTTCCAATTTGCGGGGGCGATTGGTAGGATTGGAGGAGTCTAGTTGTTTGCCAATTCTGGTGTAACGGTAGGCTAAGTAAATGCCCGCACCTAAAACAACTAGTCCGCAAATGGCCAGAAATACACCAAATCCTGTTCCAGGATTGTTATTTGGGCTTCCTGATCTTTGACTGAAGATGGCAAATAATAAGACTATTATCCCAGAAATAACACCTAGTACAAGTTGAATCCAGAAACTAATCCAACCTGCCAAGCGGAAATTTTGGGCAATTACCCGAAGATTAGAGGATGGTGTTTCGGAGTTTTGTGACATAAGGGATTGGGGATTAATTAAAAATTCCAGAGAATTTCTATTTGCAGGTTTTTGTTTGTTGTCCGTAAATTCCAGAATAATTGATAATGAATACATCCGATCCAGTTAAACATTAACAATTAATTATGGATACTGCTATTGTTCCATCTACTTTCCTGCTAACTTTCTTGTTATCGCTTGGGCTGTTTTTCTTTATCCGTGCTTCGACTAAAGACCGTATAGAAAAAGCGCAATTGGTATCTGAGCAAGATGAAGCTGCTTTGATGACCCAACTGAAGGAGTATTTTCGCTCACGGTCTTACCGAGTCATATCTGTTGATAAAGATAAGAATCAAGTATCTTTTGAAGGATTTGTCCGACCTAGCTGGTTTTTAGCTATATTTTTGACTTTTATAGCAGCTGTTGGCCTTACTTGTCTATCTCTAGTTTTATCCCAGCTTTTTCCTAGCCAGAGTGCGTATTTGCTGGCTTTAGTGCTGTTATCACCATTAAGTGGTAGATTTTATTGGCAAAAAGCTGGAAGACTTGAGAAGGTGTCACTCAAAATGGAAGCAATCCAAAACGAACAACTCTCCTCAAGTAAAATCACTGTTGTTGCTCATCGAGATGAACTTGCTGAGTTACAGAGGGCATTACAGTTAAAGACGGTTGATTGAACTTTGCTTGCTAGTCCCATGTTGCTATTTGCTTCATCGGAAGCATTACAGCATTTAGACATCACCAACATTTATGCTTTTTGTGTAAACGCTAAAGGACAGTATGATGAGCCACAACTCATCTTATCTTAAGTGTGAGATTCAGGATGGTTGTGTATTGGGTTTCTGAGTTGTTTGTGAGTATCTACAATAAATAGGACGTTTTACAGACTATTTTAGTTTTGGTGCAAATTAAAATCCGCTGACATATATTTTTGGCAATAGAAATCAGGAAATTCAAAGTAAGACGCATCTTTATATGCTTGACTTTGTTGCTATTACCACGTGTATCAGCATAATAGATATCAACTCCTGCAACCGTAGGCTGCAAAGGAGTTGATGTTCTAATTTGGATAATCTCTACTGGCAGTTCAGCTACAAACTTAAAAAAAATTGAATTTTTGGATAAACTGATCAATAACTGATCAATTTTGCCAGTTAATTAATGTGAGAGTCAGAAGTAAGAAGTCACATTCAATGCGTAAGAGATCATTTTAGATGTTAACGACTAGCCACAGTCACTAATTCCTGACCAGCAGGAGCTTCCAGGACTCGTAGGCTGGGGAACAAGAAATGATTTTCTTCTACGTATTGAGCGCCAAACAGACCTTTTTCAGCCCAGAAATAACGGTCTGTAGTGTGTTCATTCCGTTTTACAAGTAGCAAGGCAGGAGGCAAGATACCTTCAGCTTGAATGAATTTTCTCGCTGCTGTCACCGGTTTATCTTCGCCACTTTCGATGCTGTACTGAGGCACGTGTTCTAGGATGCGTCGTCCTTCTTGGCGACGACGACTTTTCCGTTTACGTCTCCTTGCCAACCTATTGTCCTCCTCTTTCAAGCTATAAGATTGTAGTCATAGCTACAAAACCCGTCGTCATTATATAAGTTATAGTTTAAAAAATCAATGGTTTTTAATGTTTTGATACAAGAAGATTCAGGAGGGAGGATGCAGGAGGCTGGAGGCTTCAAATTAGTACTTATCAGGGATTGCGTATTGCTTAACCTCTACAGGATTTAGGAGAAATAAGCTTGTTTGATAAGGTTTGTGCAGGTTTTTCAACTGGATAGTGATTTTGGTTTTTCTGGAATTGGTCAATATCATTCCCCAGATTAAAGCATTAATGAGAAAATATAGTTAAGCTTTATAAATAAGTGAGTAAAAAACTTAGCATCTTTTGTATTTTTTCCTGGTAGTCCATGATCCTGAGCAAGAGTTAAAAAATGTTAATGTCTGCCAGTTCTGATTTTATTGCTCTGTGTCGAGAGCAAATTTCGCTATTAACCCAAGGACTGGGAGCGTCTTTGAGTGTTGTATATTTAACACAAGATTTTGTAGATACGCCTACAGGTGAGGCACAATTTATTCCTGTGTTAGTTTACCCAGAAACGGCAGTATTAAGGCAGGGGGATCAGCTAAATCAGGTGATGGTCAATAAACAAACACAATTTGGTCATGTTTTAGCATTACCAAATCAAGGGGGAAAGTTGTTGACAGCAGGATCTGCTGCTTCTGAGTCGTCAGAGAAATCTGGAAGTACAAATACAGCACAACCCCATCTAGAAAGTGAGGACATTTTTACTGGTAATCAAATTGTCTCACCTTTGATTTATGAAGGGATGATGATGGGGTTGTTGGTGACAGGAAGGGATGATAGAGCTTGGAATGAAAGGGAAGAAAATGAAATACAGGCGATCGCCAAAATTTTGGCGATCGCCTGTATTTTAGATCAGCGTCGGGCATGGTTGCAACAGCAGTTGCATCAACAGCAAGTTCTGCAAGAAAAACAAGGGGATTTATTAGATAATCTATTGCACCAGTTTCGCAACCCTTTAACGGCAATCCGCACTTTTGGTAAATTGCTGTTTAAGCGACTGCGACCAGGAGACCAGAATCGAGATGTGGCTACTAGTATTGTACGAGAGAGCGATCGCCTCCAAGAATTGCTGCAACAGTTTGATCAAGTCATTGATTTAACCAGTTCAGATTTAATAGCTATTCCTCTCCCAGAATCTAAGGTTGTTGTTGAAGCATCTGTGGAGATAGATGCCAAGCCACCGCTATTATTGCCGGGAACAGGAGAAGATGTTACTGATTGCTACTTAACAGATTTATTATTACCATTATTAATATCGGCTCAAGCAATTGCCCAAGAGCGAAATCTGGAATTGATAGCTGATATTCCTGAAAATTTACCGTTAGTAAAAGCTAATATCAAAGCATTAAGAGAAGTTTTAAGTAATATTATTGATAATGCTCTGAAATATACACCTGCTGGTGGATCAATTTGGATTCAAGCAGGACAAAAGAAAGCTAATTTCCAAGGCATAGCTATTAATGATAATGGACCCGGTATTCCAGCAGAAGATTTACAGCATTTGGGTGAAAGACGTTACCGTGGTGTCCAGGCACAAACAGAAATTCCTGGTACCGGTTTAGGAATTGCGATCGCTAAACAACTAATAGCACAAATGCACGGAGAAATAGAAGTTTTTAGCCCTGCATTTAACTCAAATATCTCTTCAGTTCAGCATCCAGGAACTACATTTATTATTTGGTTACCTGAAGTTGAAAATTACTCATTAGGCATTGGGCATTAGGAAAATTACTTCCCCATCTCTCTAGTCTTCCCCAGTTCCCAGTCCCCAAGACCCAGTCTCTATTGTAGAGAGACTACTAAGTTTTGATTAATTGTCATTTCTAAATCTGTATTAGGTTCAATGGCAATTAAATCAACGCTATTTCTACCAAAGAAAATACCAATTAGCGCCCCAATACCAGCACCTCCAAGGACTTCTTCTGTGGCAATAGCGCGATCGCCTGTTACCCCAGATACTGCTGCTGCTGCACCTGCACCCAATACAGTATTTTTGATAATTGAACTGGTGCTAATTCCTTTTTTAACAGTTTCAGTTTTGGTGATCACATCAGAACTAGCAACAAGATTATATTCTTTTCCTGTCGTCAAAATTAATTTTTGAGCAATAAATTGAGAACCACCTTGACCAGGTCTAAGTTCACCGATTACCTCACTACCAGAAGGAATAACTACTGTACCATCTTGGGTAATGACATTTTGTGATGTTGTTAGAGTTAAAGGTGCAGTTTCATCTTTGGTAACGAGAATTTTGCCAGCCTTTTCATACTTCACAGGAATAATAGTTCCTTGAGGAATGGTTACAGATATCGGCGGTGGTGGTGGAGTAACTAGAGAAACAATATAAGGTGAATTAATCGCAGAAGCTTGATTAGAACTAACCAATGCTTGATAAATAAAAGCTGCTACCTGCGCCCTAGTAGCAGTCACACCAGGATTGAGAAACTTAACATTAGGATAGTTAACAACAATTTTTCTATCACTTGCTGCTGCGATCGGACTGCGAGCATAGCCAGAGATACTAGCAGAATCGTTGTAGTACTGTAAAGTAGATTCCACACTACTGGTAGGAACATAGTCCAAACCGTTAGCGAGGGAAACTAAAACCTGTTCACGGGGAATAGCTTGATTAGGTTTGAAAGTATTGCCCGGATATCCAGATAAGAAACCGATGGTATAAGCTTGTCTAATGGCGCTATATGCCCAATAATTACTGGGTACATCGTTAAAATTGATTGGCTGCCGCTGTGCATACTTGCTAAAAGCTTTATTAAGCATAGCAGCAAATTGTGCGCGTGTCACAGGCTGTTCTGGACGGAATGTACGATCTGGAAATCCTGCAATTACACCCCGTTGTGATAACTGTTGTATAAATTGTGATGCCCAGTAGTTAGATGAAACATCAGAAAAACTGGTTTGAGCAAAAGAAGGTGCAACAGTCATCAAAGGTGCTACAGTACCTACCGTGATACTCACAGCGATAAATAAGGCTATTTCGGATTGCAAGCGATTTAAAGTAAACATTGATTTTACTCCTGTAAAAATTATTTGTTCTTTTTGTTAACTACTTTGTTAACTACCTAGACAATTTTGACATTAAACAGTTCCTGTGTTGTTTATAATTTGCCAATAGTTTCAACTGTAGTTTATCTCTCACTGTTCAAGATCAATTTAGTGTTAAAAATATAGCAGTAGATACCCTCCTTCTCAAAAAATAGATCCCCGACTTCTGGAAGAAGCATGGGATCTGTAGAGATATACTGGTAATTAACGTCACGACTTCAATTAAGTTAAGTCTAGTTACGAGAAAGTACCAAATTTGACTGAAGTATGATATCTAAATCATCTTCTGGTCGCAGGACAAAAACATCAACTTGTTTTTTCCGCAACAGCACACTTGCTAAAGCACCGGCAGCAGCACCACCAACTGGTTCTAAAACTTCAATTTTCTTGTTACCTGTCAGTAGTGAAATTACACTAGCAGCACCAGCACCAATGGTAGCATCTGTTAATACCTGTCTAGTATCAGTTCCCTTGGAAATTCTTTGGGTTTCACTAAAAGTTCTAGAATTAGCATGAATTTGTTGCCGTTTTCCAGAAGCAAAGATTAATTCTCGTGCTACAAAGCGTACACCTCTTTTATTTTCATTGTAGTAACCACTGTTTATACTGATTGGTTCTAATTCTCCTACCACTTCAGTTCTGGCAGGAATCAAAACATTTCTGTTACTGTCGATAACATCGTTAGCTATTCTCAGAGTTAGGGGCAATCTTTCTCCAGGATTAACAATTACCTTCTCTTTCTCATAAGTAACAGGCAAGGTTACATTTGCCGGAATAGTAACTGTTCGGGGTTTGTTAATATTGAATTGTGCCTGAGCAGGAGCAAAAGGAAATAAAGGAGTAACTGCACCCGTAGTAATAGCCATTGCTATCAGTGCCGCAGTGCTTGATTTCCAACGAATAAGACTACTCAAACGAATAAGACTACTCATAGGATATTTCCAATGATGTGTTCATAGATGTAATGACGTCGCTTTACTCGGATAGTTTCTTCAGTTATCAGTTGACTTGCATAGTAGATATCGTGCGATATTTAGATATCGTGCTATATTTTAGATGTCAGGTGATGCATTTGTCCACAGGTAACTATTGCTAAGTCATGCAATGACTTAGAGCGATAATGCCTGTAAGTGAAATAAACTAACTTCTATACCTTCAGATGAACCAAAAGTGACATTAAGACTTGAAGAGGATAAATATAGATACTTAGAATATTGGGCATATAAGGAATTTTCAAACGTGCCTCAGTATTTACCTACAGGTGGCATTGAATCGGTAGTTATCTGTTATTGCCACTACTCCCCTGTAGTTACTCCATTAGAACTATTACCCAGACTTCAGTTTGTACAAGAACTACAGCAAGTTTAGAGTCCTTATAAAATAAGGCAAATATACAGCTACCAATTCCCAAACAACAACCCGCCATTGGGCGGGTTAAATAAATATTGTAGGTTTGATGAAACACCTACTATTAACTCATCACTCAATTTAGAAACTGAAGGTTGTACGCAGAGTACCTACATAAATTGTGTCGTTGCTATCGTTGTTTTCAGGGTTGATGATCACCAACAAACCAGGGGTAATCAGAATTTTGTCGGAAATCTTCATCTTGTAGAGAGCTTCTGCATGATAGGAAGTACCGTTGCTGTCTGTATTAGTAATATTGGTACTATCAGTAATTCTGGGTGGTTGTCCGAAGATTAAACCCAAAGTGTTGCCTTCTCCACCGAAGTCTTTAATACCTAGGGTACTACCCCAGTAAAACATATTTGCATCTCTGCTGGTGTCACTAGTTAGAACATTAGCTGTGGTATAACCAACCCAACCACCTAATGTGATCTTGGCATTGGGATTGAAGGTAAATTGTAAACCGTAGTTGTCAGCTTCAGTTTTAGCATCACTGAAAGGATTATTAGCAAGGGTGCTTCCAGTGCTGCCAAATAAGTTTACTTCATTAGCAGTCTGATAAGTCCGAGCATAGGCTAAACCTACATTAAAAGCTTTATTGGGCTTGAATGCTAACTGACCGAAAATTGTATTACTACCATCGAATACACCTTCACCATCAGATGGATCAGCAGCATCATTTCTACCTGTGGCAAGATAAGCTGCACTCAACGTGAATTTATCACTAGGGCTTATATTAACAGTGATACCTGCACCATCACCAGCTTGACGATAGATAGGGCTAAACCGTCCATAACGGGAGAGAGCGCCTGAAGCACTGCTCCTGAAATCAGGGTTGAAGACGTTGACGTTTTCGTTCAACTCAGCACCTACAGCATCAATTTTGAGGCGGATTTTTTCACCAAAATTGAAAGCGTAGTTTAGTTTATCAATTCTGAGACTATTACCACCAGTAGTAACACCGTCATAGCCCAGACGGGTCATGTTAGTTCCTGTAACAGCATCGTTCTCGACAATATTTTTCGCTTCCAACCGGGTTTGCAGTGTATCTGTCCCCATGAAGCTGCTTTCTAAGCTCAATCTTACCCTATTAGAGAAAGTTGCGTTGCTGTTTAAGTCATGATTATCACCGTTACCATCTGTGATATCAGCCTGCTTACCACCAAAAGCCTGAGATAGGCTGAAAATAGCTTCACCCTTCAGCTTGGTGGTGGTAGAAAACTGATTAGCTTCTAATTCAGCGGTACGCGCTTCTAGAGCATCTACACGACCGCGCAGAGTTGCCAATTCAGCAGAAAATTCTTCTTGTAAACGCCGCAAGGTAGCTAAATCTTGTTTGTTTACCAGGTGAGCGGTAGCTGTAGCAATCAGTTCGTTCACTCGGTCTAAGCAGGCATTCAAACCAGCTGCAAATTCATACCGAGTCATAGCACGATTACCACGGTATGTCCCGTTGGGATAACCTGCAATACAACCGTAACGCTCAACCAAAGACTGCAAAGCTTGGAACGCCCAGTCTGTGGGTTGCACGTCGGAAAATTGAGAAACGGATGTTACTTGACCAATGTTGTTAGCTTCTTTGGACAACTGAGCAACACTGGTTGCTTGTTCTTCGTTAACTTCAGCAGCGATCGCACTATTAGCAGACAGAAAAGTAGCTGCAATAACTGGACTTACTTTCAGAACATTCCAAAATAGTTTTGTCATGTTATCAATCTCTCACTCACACACACTTCAACGAATTCAAAAGTTATGACGAAATCCTTATCTGTAACCACGGGATTTACATATAACTTATCTGGAACCACTATACATTATTTATGCTGATTAGCACAACCCCCGAATTAATATTCGATACTAAATAATAGTAGTCAATTTACCAGGTAAATTCAGCACAATACTGGGTTTATGACGCGATATTTTCCCTTGTTCTTCAAATTGCTGTAATATTCGTGTGACTGTGACTCTAGTTGTGTTTAGCACTTCTGATATATCCTGATGGGTAATATTTAAATCAATCAATTTACCTTGCTCTAAATCCCGACCAAATTTCTCACTCAACTATACTAGAAATTGCCACATTTCTAGTGAAATAGGCTTTCGATGCAATATGCTTATTAGTTCTTCCCCTTGTTGGATGTGGTATAGTAATGCCTTTATATCTTCATGCCAGAGTTGAGGTGGGGTAATGATGGCTTCAACACTAGTCAAGCATTCAATTTGGTAGGGGTTGACTTTGGATAAAGGATAGCCAACTATATCTCCTGGACCCCAATAACCAAAGCTGATGTATGTTCCGTCTTCATTCCAAGTTAAGGTACGAACTATACCTCGTTCAATACGCCATAAAAAATCATGTTTTACTGGGATTATTGACCGATGAGTAAATTTTGAGTTAACTGTTTATTTGCAGTAGGTGTTAGGGTATCGGTTGTACAAAAAGTCATTTTCTGGTTAGATGGGTGAGAAATTGAGAGTCATTATGCTGATAATTCATAACTAAGAAGCATCTATTGGTGTAATTAATGATAATGTTCAACTAAAATCTATAAATGTGGGTTAGCCATAAGTGCATAATTGATCATGTTGTTCAGTTTTGTTCATTACCAAACAATTTTTTCTGATTTTTACCATCTTTCCAAAAATAAAGACGTTATCGCAGATATCTTTAATCTCTTTAATCGAGTAAATTTATGGTTAATACAGCAGATTGCAGATCAATGAGGTACAGAATCTAAATTGAAACCTAGACA
>CAKZGI010000239.1 GCA_936914905.1 uncultured Trichormus sp.
TGAATTCTTGCCCCAATGGAATTACACCCCTTAACCAGAGTTACAGGTTATTTAACCTACTATCCACTATATTAATTTACTAATTTTTAATGCTATAATTAAAAATTAGGGGTGTGGGGACTTGGTGGGGAAGATCAAGGAGATGGAGGAGGTGGCGATGATAATTTATTCCTCCTGATTCCTGAACTCCACTCAGTTGTAATTTATGTAGCAAGCAATAACTACTGTAAAGTTTACGTTTTGTCTTGAGCAGAGATGGTTTAAGCTATCTGAAAGATTCTTCGATTTGTGGTTAAGAGGCGGTAGTGTGCCAAAACACCTTCATTTAATTTCTCTTCTAGTTGTCTGTAGTTTGTGGAATCTGCCAAAAGCAGTTAACGCGCAGGCGCTTATACCTCATACACTGCAACTTGATACAGCAAAGTTGGAGAAGCAGGGGTTGAGGTTGGCGCAAGAAGCGGCTCAATTAGCACAGTTTCAACAAATTGATTTAGCTTTGCCAAGAGCGAGACTGGCTACTCAACTAGCTCCTCAAAATGATAAAGTATGGTTGCTCTTAGGTGGATTACATTTACAAACTAAAGAGTTTGATGCAGCAATTACTGCATTGCAAAAAGCCCAGACGCTTAATCCCAACAATGCTGATATTTTGTTTGCCTTGGGTTCAGCTAATTTCCAAAAGCAAAATTACCAGGCTTCAGCAGAACATTACCAAACAGGGTTGAAGTTAAAACCCAATGACCCAGAAGGCTTGTTTGATTTGGGTAATGCTTATTATAAGTTAGGTCGTTTAGCAGATGCGATCACTCAATTTAATCGAGCTATTTCCCAAGATAAGAAATTCTGGCCTGCAATTAACAACATCGGTTTAATCAAATATGAACAGGGTGATGTTAAAGGTGCGATTAAGCAATGGCAGGAATCAGTAGCTATTGATAAACAAGCTGCAGAACCCTTATTAGCACTTGCCGTAGCACTTTACACTACTGGCGACCAAAAACAAGGTTTAGCAATGGGAGAAGCGGCAATTCGCATAGACCAACGCTATGCAGACTTAGAGTTTCTTAAACAAAACCTCTGGGGTACACGCTTGCTGGTGGACACAAAACAATTCCTAGAATTGCCCCGGATTCAATCAGCCCTAGATCCCCAAGAAGGTGTATTCATCCCAAGTCAACAACCTGCACAGTAGGAGTACGGAAAACTGGTAATTGGTAGTTAAATTTACCATTACCAGTTCAATACTCAAATATTTGCCTAATTTCACCCATCTATAGTACATATATTCTGTATAGTCATAATAAGTAGCCCAAAATATTTAACATATTTATTGGGTGAACTTTGTTGAGATAAGTCGTCAATTCTCAGGGTTCATTTTTGGGTAGAAGTGCCACGATCTGGTCAACAAATAGTTGATGATCAACAACGGGTTTTGAGATGTAGCCATCGGCACCACTTTGCTTAAGAAAGTTCTCGCGATCGCCTTCCATTGCGTGTGCAGTTACTAAAATTACAGGTAAGTCGGATGTTTGCGGATCAGATTTTAACATTTGTGTAATTTTTATTCCATCAACAGACTTACCGTGATACATACTGCGTGAAAGAGAAACATCCATTAAAATCAAGTCAGCCTCTCCCGCTTGGGCAATTTTCATGACTTCTTCTACATCCTCCGTGTGTTTTACCCCCAAGCCACCCCGCTTGGTCAGAATCTTAGAAAAAACACGAGCATTAATCAGATCATCTTCGACAATTAAAACAGTTCTCATGAGAATTTAACTTAAATAAGTGTGAGGGAAATCAAGTAATTTAAAACATACCTAGAGAACACTATGCTCATGTATTATTTCTGCATGAACACTGAAAAATCCCCGATTACAGATAAAAAAACCAATAAAGAACACCATCATAAACGAGGAGTGTATGTAAATTAAATGTATAACAGATTAGCTATTGATAAAAACGGGCGTCTAATTTTTGATTGAATGATCAATTATAAATCCCCAGCATTAAGGATACTGTTTTTTATCCTCTGAGGATCAAAATTGTGTAAGTAATGCTATTTCATCCGTTAAGCTGTGGTTGCTACAGTGTTAAGTTTCAGAGACTTTTGTGTAGTTAAAATTCAGGGAAAAGAGCTTCATGGCAAAACAGTTAAACCTGCTCTCAACAGGACAGGTCATCACAACAGCCCTGCACACCGAGATGCAACGGTCTTACCTAGAATATGCCATGAGTGTGATAGTCGGGCGAGCCTTACCAGATGTGCGCGATGGCTTAAAGCCCGTGCATCGGCGGATTTTATATGCCATGCACGAACTCGGCTTAACACCAGACAGACCCTATAGAAAATGCGCCCGTGTAGTTGGCGATGTATTAGGTAAGTACCATCCTCACGGAGATCAGTCAGTTTACGATGCCTTAGTCAGACTTGTGCAGGAGTTTTCCAGCCGTTACCCCTTATTGGCAGGACATGGTAACTTTGGCAGCGTTGATAATGACCCACCAGCAGCAATGCGTTACACAGAAACGCGCCTCGCTCCAGTTGGTCATGAAGGAATGTTGACGGAAATTGGTGAAGAAACTGTAGAATTTATCGGCAACTTCGATAATTCCCAAGAAGAACCAACAGTATTACCTGCTCAGTTACCATTCCTCTTACTCAATGGCTGTGCTGGTATCGCTGTAGGAATGGCGACCAATATTCCACCGCACAACTTAGGAGAAGTAGTTGATGGCTTAATAGTTTTAATTGACAACCCAGATTTGACGGATGAAAAGTTATTCGAGATTATTCCCGGTCCGGACTTTCCCACAGGTGGGGAAATCGTCGGTAATTCAGGAATTCGGGAAGCATATACCACCGGAAAAGGCGGAATTGTATTGCGGGGTGTGGCAACTCTAGAAGAAATGCTACCCACTAAGGGAAGTAAGCGCCGGATAGCAATTATCATTACAGAACTGCCCTATCAGGTGAATAAAGCGGGTTGGATTGAAAAAGTAGCGGATTTAGTCAACCAAGGGCGTTTACAAGGAATTTCTGATTTGCGGGATGAGAGCGATCGCGAAGGAATGCGAGTAGTCATTGAACTCAAGCGCGACACCAACCCCCAAGAAATTCTCCAGCACTTGTATCATCAAACCGCCTTACAAACAACCTTTGGGGCAATTCTTTTGGCTTTAGTAGAAGGACAACCCCGTCAGTTAAGCCTGCGGCAGATGTTACAAGAATTTCTCAACTTCCGAGAACATACCCTTAACCGTCGCTACAGTTACGAACTAGGCAAAGCTGAAAACCGAGTAAACCTCGTTGCTGGCTTATTGAAAGCTTTATCTAAGGTAGATGAAGTAATAGCCATTTTACGCCAAGCAGCCGATGGCAGTACAGCCAAAATGAACCTTTGTCGCCAACTCGATTTGAGCGAAGTGCAAGCGGATGCAATTTTGTCCATGCCATTACGCCGCCTTACCAGCTTAGAACAGCAAAATTTGCAACAGGAATTTGACAGCCTCAACGAGCAAATTACCTCATTGCGGAGATTACTGGAAGACAGACGGGAATTACTAGAAGCATTGAAAAAAGACTTGCGAAGTCTCAAACGCAAATACAGCGACCCTCGACGCACCAAAATTTTAGGGATCAACGAAACCCCCATCAAATCAGAAAAGGGAACAACAGAAACAGAGGATAATCCAAAATCGAAACTCCAAACGCCAAAATCGGAACAGCCTCCAGAAGAAGCAATTCTCGAATTTACCCAGCGTGGTTATGTGCGTCGTCTCTCCCCTACAGGAAAAAAGCCGAAAGCGGAAAACGGTTTGCATGAAAACGACTTCATTATTCAAACTGAGTTAACTGACACTGAGAAAGATTTGCTAATCCTGAATACTGGAGGCAAAGTTTACCCAGTCAAAGTAGGAGACATTCCCCCCATCACTGGACGTTCTCCACGGGGAACTCCATTAATTACCATGCTTACTAGTACGGCACAAGGCAATGTAGAAGGTGTTGTCAACCGCTTTGTGTTGCCAGAAACACCAGAAACGTCTCAAATGCTTCTCCTGACTAAACAAGGGCGGATTAAGCGCCTATCTATGGAAGAATTTGCAAACCTCACTCGGCGCGGGATCACGATTTTAAAACTTAAAGATGACGATGAATTATCTTTTACCCAGTTCACAACCACAGGTCAGCATCTGATTTTAGCTAGTTCTAGCGGTCGCCTGTTGCGGTTTGCAGTCAATGAAGAACAATTACCGATTATGGGTCGTGCAGCGATGGGTTTACAAGCATTCCGGCTATTGAAAAATCAGCAAATGGTTGGCTGTGCAACTGTTGGCAAAGATGACCAGTTATTGCTTGTTACTCAAGAAGGATATGCTAAACGCATACCAGCCAGTAATTTAAGGCCAGCTAATCGCGGTGATTTGGGTATCCAAATGCTGAAATTCCATAATAAAACTGACAACTTAGCTGGTATGGTACGCGCTACCCCAGGTGTAGAAGTGGCGCTAGTTACCAATAAAGAGCGAGTGGTGCGAATACCTGTAGACACAGTACCAATCTTAGACAGAGATGCAAAAGGTGAAAGTGTCTTGCAACTCAACCGAGATGAGAAAATTATTACTGTTGTTGAAGTGCGAGTGTAGATTCAAAAAACTAGGGATATAACAGGGATATAACAGGGATATAACAATGTTATGTCCCTAAAAAATCAAGTTTAAAAATAGTTGATAATCTGACTTATTTGAACAAATCTTCACCAGCGATACTTTGAGGTGCAGTACCTACAACCTTTCTAAAGCTAAAAGTATAAGTTGAGTCTTTGACATCAAACTTTTCATATCTGAGTCAATCAAGCTTTCCTTGACCAACCAGATTGTTCCAATCATTTCCGTTGATGCGGATAGTGACAGATGGAACACAGCAGTTGTATTTGACATCTTTTGTGATTAGGCCACTTCAAAAATTCATTGTAGCGCACGATTTTTCATAAAGACCAAGAGCTACGGTACTGATACCCTGATTGATTGTTTTGATATAGTCTTGAGCTAATGCTTGTTCTTGTCCTAGAGAAAAGAACAAAGAAAGCAACTATCATTTTTTTCATTGTCTAAATCCTCTTGAGTTGTCAATTTGATTCACAGTCTTCACAGGATCTTAGAGATGCTTATTTGACTGCGAATTTTATCTCTCTAAGAAGACAATTAAGAGCTTTTTATTATGTATGTGTATTCATAACTTGTAATAATAAGTACATATGCGAAATATTAACCAATGTTGCTTTTATGAAAATATTTGTTATATTAGTTCACATAAAGCAATAAAGTTTAGTAAATCCTAATTGGACTGCGAACCATGATTAACGCAACAAGAACTATGACTTCCTTACCTGAAGACCGCAACGGTTGGCGTTGGGGATTTACCCCACAAGCAGAAATTTGGAATGGTCGCTTGGCAATGATTGGCTTTTTAGCAGCCGCTTTAATTGAGTTGTTTTCTGGCCAAGGCTTCCTACATTTCTGGGGTATTCTGTAAATTTTGAGACACAAAATAGAAATAGAAATTGTCTGTCAACTAAAAAACCTGGCAGTTAACTAAAACTACCAGGTTCTTTATTAAATTATCAGTTACTTATTCTGACCACAACTGATCACTAAGCAATTAGCGAATGTATTCTTTGAGGACGCTGTTACGATTAGGGTGGCGTAATTTGCGTAGTGCCTTAGCCTCAATTTGGCGAATTCTTTCGCGGGTAACGTTGAAAATCTGACCGATTTCTTCGAGGGTTTTCATTCGACCGTCATCTAGACCATAGCGGAGTCTAAGAACATCTCGTTCACGGGGGCTGAGACTATCGAGGACTTTTTCTAGGTCTTCGCGGAGAAGATTTTTAGAAACTTGATCTTCTGGTGTTTCCCCATCAGATTCGATAAAATCACCCAAACGGGAATCTTCTTCTTTACCAATAGGTGTTTCTAATGAAATTGGCAACTGGGCAGATTTAGCAATAAACCGCAGTTTCTCGATGGTCATTTCCATACGAGTTGCAATTTCTTCTTCTGTGGGTTTGCGACCCATTTCTTGAGATAAAAGTTTGGTAGTTTTCTTGATTCGTGATATGGTCTCGTAGAGATGAACAGGTAGACGAATGGTGCGAGATTGATCAGCGATCGCTCTAGTAATTGCCTGCCGAATCCACCATGTAGCGTAGGTAGAAAACTTATAACCTTTTTCGTGGTCGAACTTTTCAGCAGCCCGAATCAAGCCCAGACTACCTTCTTGAATCAAGTCTTGGAAAGACAAGCCACGATTCATATATTTTTTGGCAATTGAAACCACAAGTCGTAGGTTCGACTGTACCATTTTATCTTTCGCCCTGCGACCAACGTGCAGGCGATAACGGAAGGTAGGTAATGGCAATTGTACCGCTTCTGCCCATTCCTTAAATTGGGGTTCCCGTTCTAACTGTTCGTACAGTCGATCCCGCACCCTTTCCAATTCCAGTAAATCCGCAATTTTCCGCGCCAATTCGATTTCTTCATCTGCTCGTAATAGACGAATACGACCAATTTCTTGCAGATAAAGACGAATCGAGTCTTCAGTGTAGTGCTTTTTCTTGCTTTGTGTCCGACGACGCGATTTAGCGGCTTTTCCAGACTTTGCGTCGTCCTCATCAGACTGAGGCTCTAAAAAATCATCAATTTCGCCATCATCGGTAAGCAATAAGTCCTCTTCATCCTCAATCAATAAGAGTTCTTCTTCGATCTCAGGCGGATTTATCATTTCTAGGTCAGGCTGATAAATGCTGTCGAGTACGTTGTTAGCCTGGTTCATGCCGCGTTCCTCATGCTCCTTGCAGAATCAATTACTCAAGATGTGGTTACTGCTCTTTTGATCGAGCTATTTGTTTACCGGAAATAGGCTTTTGGCTAATTTACCTATAATTTTTCCGGTGATTTTGCCTCATGGAGGCCGAGTTTTTACTTTAGTGGCAACTATCACTGTCATGTAACTTGCTCAATTAAAGTAAAATTCATCGCTGTCGCCGTTGTACACAACTTCTGATTAGCTGGCTGAAAACCAGACGCACCTTAATCAAGAAATTAACCACTTCAGACATTTTATAGATATGACTGCTGGCATATTTACTTGTCAAGACTGTTCCGATTGTAGCCTGTTTCACAGAAATTGCACTATTTTTGTGTCTTAATTACGAACTCATTAAGCAAGGTGAAGCCACTTTTATCAAAAAGACATTAAAAACGGTAGTCACACCATTAAATCTTGTGGAAAACTTTTTGGTTTTGCAGTGGCATTCTCATTAGATTAAAAGGTAGGCACACTTGCTCCTGGGAGATTCTAGGTTTTAAGTACAACAATAGTTTCCTGGCAACAGAAGATTTAGATGTTAACTCAAGTTAGCAGTACTAATGCACCCGTTTTTACAATTCGTTTATAAATTGGTTATTTTGAGAGAGCAAAGCTGGGCTAACCGCTAGGTAAATAGTGCAGCGGTGGTGCTTCTTTCCAGGCACTAAGCCTTGTATATGCTAAGCCGATAACCTGAACTAAGGAGTTAAGGTTGTGGCTGAATAAGCCGATTGACAGATGAATTTAGGTTTCTGTGATTTCGGCCTTATTCACACATTAGCGCAATGCTGAGATTTCTACCTTATGCAACTTGACAAACTGTTTTTATTGTATACAACGATATTTTAATCAGTCGAGAAATATTTTCTCATTGGAGATACTGCAAGAAGGCAGAAGGCAAAAGATAAAAGGCAAAAGGCAGGAATGAAAGGTTTATAGGGGTTCGGGTGTAGGGAACCCCATGATTAAAATCAGGGGTTTCAAATTCGGACCTTGTATTTCTGGCGCCGCGCGTCTGGATCTACATTTTTGTATTCTCCATTAATAAGTCGCGAAGCGTCCTGAACGACCTGAAGGATCTGGGCTTGTACCTTTTAGGGTCTAGGACAAACTATATTTCCCTACACCCCACACCCTGCCTAAACAAATAATGATGACACTGATTTGCTGATATTAGATATCTAAATCAGTCAGGTTAAGTTTAGAACCATAGGTTTCGATGAATTCCCTCCTGGGTGCAACGCGATCGCCCATTAAAATTGTGAAAATGCGATCTGCTTCTGCTGCGTCTTCAATTTCTACTTGCTTCATTTTACGAGTTTCTGGGTTCATTGTAGTTGTCCAGAGTTGTTCTGGCATCATTTCACCCAAACCTTTGAAGCGTTGAATATTGTAGTTAGCCTTAGTGGGTAAGGTAGCGATATGCTGTTGTAATTCGCGATCGCTATAAAAATATTCATGATTTTTGCCTCGTTCCACTTTGTAAAGTGGCGGACAAGCAATATAAATGAACCCTTGTTCAATCAATGCCCTTTTATACCGATAGAAGAAAGTTAACAACAAAGTACGGATGTGGGCCCCATCTACGTCAGCATCAGTCATTATTACTATACGATGATACCGTAATTGTGCAGAATCGAATTCTTCGCCTTTTACACCTAAACCCAATGCTGTAATTAAGGATTGAACTTCGTTGTTCTTGTAAATCTTTGCGTCGTCGGTTTTTTCGATGTTTAATATTTTACCACGTAAAGGAAGAATTGCTTGCGTCCGGCGATCGCGTCCTTGTTTGGCGCTTCCACCCGCTGAATCACCTTCCACAATAAAAATCTCAGATTCTGACGGGTCACGGGAACTGCAATCTGCTAATTTACCAGGTAAAGGAGAAGATTCTAGGACTGATTTCCGTCTGACTAACTCCCGTGCATGACGGGCTGCTTCTGCGGCTTTAAAGGCTTGAATAGCCTTATCTAAAATCGCATCAGCGATACTGGGGTGAAATTCCAGATATTCAGTGAGGACTTCACCGACAAAAGAATCAACGATACCGCGAACTTCCGTATTACCAAGTTTAGTTTTCGTTTGTCCTTCAAATTCAGGATCGGGTACTTTAACAGAAATAACTGCGGTTAAACCTTCGCGGACGTGTTCACCACTGAGGTTAGATTCATTCTCTTTAATTTTATTCCGCTTGCGAGCGATCGCATTTAATGTCCGAGTTAAAACTGCTTTTAAACCTTCTAAGTGAGTTCCACCATCAATAGTACGAATATTATTAGCAAAACCTAGCACATTGTCAGTGTAAGCATCAGTACACCATTGTAACGAAACTTCCACTTGTACATTATTTCTTTCCCCCTGCACATAAATAATTTCTTCGTGTAAAGGCTGCTTCTCACGATTCATGTAGGCGATATACTCTTTAATACCACCCTTGTATTCGTAAATTTCTATCCTTGGTGTATCGCTCTTGAGGAGTTCGAGACGATGATCGGTGAAAATAATTTTGACACCAGCATTCAAATACGCTAACTCGCGCAAGCGACCTGATAAAGTAATGTAATCAAATTCAATACTGATAGTAAAGATTTGCGTATCTGGCTTGAAAGTAATAGAAGTTCCAGTTCTGGCTTCTTTATAAGGCTTTACTTGCAGTTCAGTAACCGGAAAACTCCGTTCATATCGCTGAACATGCTCCTTATTATCTCGCCAAACCGTAACTTCCACAAACTCAGACAGGGCGTTAACTACAGAAATACCAACCCCGTGTAAACCTCCAGAAACTTTATAGCCACCACCACCAAACTTACCTCCAGCGTGAAGTACAGTTAATACGGTTTCTAAAGCTGACTTGCCCGTTTTCGGGTGAATATCTACGGGAATACCCCGACCATCATCTGTTACAGTCACCGAACCATCAGCGTTGATATCTACCTCAACATGGGTACAGTGACCTGCTAAAGCTTCGTCTATAGAGTTGTCCACCACCTCGTAAACTAAATGATGGAGTCCTCTCGGACCTGTAGTACCGATGTACATCCCTGGTCGTTTGCGGACGGCTTCCAGACCTTCCAGAACTTGAATCTGATCGGCGCTGTAACTGCTCGTCATGAAAATTCTCCTGATGTTTGGGGTTGAACTTGCCTAAAGGCCAAAAAAGTCAAATCACCCCAAAATTATAACACAAAAGCCTTGCTGCCGTCTGTAGCGCAATTTAATGGGAGGTTTATATAAGGATAGCAACCCTTTATAAATTAAGAATTAAAAAGCTGAATTCTGCATTTTTAATTTTTAATTTTTAATTTTTAATTTTTAATTGGAACGAAGCGACTAATGACTAAATTAATTGTAATTTGTGGTGCGACAGCAACGGGGAAGTCTGGTTTAGCTTTGAGTTTAGCTAGGCGGTTGGGTCCGGTGATTCTGAGCGCCGATTCTCGTCAAGTATACCGCGAGTTTGACATTGGAACCGCTAAACCAAGTCTGGACGAACAGAAATTAGTGCCACATTATCTAATAGATATCTGTGAACCAACTCAAACAATGACATTAGCAGATTATCAGGAAAAAGCACAAACTTTAATTGCTAGTCTTGGTGTTTCCCCATTGTTGTTGGTTGGTGGAACTGGTTTATATATCCGTTCTATTGTGCAGGGGATGAAAATTCCCAGAGTGTCACCACAACCAGAATTGCGATCACAACTTGAATCTCTTGGTCAAAATCAACTTTACCCCATGTTGCAACAAGTTGATCCAGTTGCAGCCCAAAAAATTCATGCTAACGACTTCGTGCGGATTTTAAGATGCTTAGAAGTATATTATGTTACTGGGATTCCGATTTCTGAACAGCAAGGGGAAAACCCACCCGAATATCCGATTTTGCAAATTTGTTTAGATTCTGAACCAGAACATTTAGATATAAGAATTCGTAGACGCACAGAACAAATGATTACAGATGGATTAGTTGCTGAAGTTGAATATTTATCTCAAAAGTATGGCATGGATTTATCTTTATTGAATACTTTGGGATATCAAGAAATCAAGCAATATTTAGCTGGTGAAATTACTTTAGATGAAGCTACAGATTTAATTGCTTTGCATACCCGACAATTCGCAAAACGTCAACGTACTTGGTTTAGACAATCTCCTGATATTGAATATTTTAACGTGAATAATTCAGATTTATTAGAAAAGGTTTTTACTCGAATAAATGAGTTTATTACAAACTGATAATAAAATCAATAAGGATAGTGGATTAAATAACCTGTAACTCTGGTTTAGGGGTGTAATTCCATTG
>CAKZGI010000240.1 GCA_936914905.1 uncultured Trichormus sp.
TACGCAATAGACCTTGATAATTATTTAGCTGAACTAACGTTACCTTTAGTAGTGATAAAAGGAAAAGTCAGTGGTGGTTCTGTTTCTATGGAGCGATTCCAACATACTGCCAATTTATTGAAGGTTATACAAACTTGTCACCCTCAAGTACTTTCTCTAATTAAGTTTTTCGACCAACCTATCAAAGGGATGGTTAACTCTGCTGTGCAGACACCTTCTTTAATCCCTCTAGCTTAGAACTGAATCTTTACATTAATCTGTCGAATTTCTTGAGCCGAAGAATCATTTTCGAATGCTAAAGAACAGCGAAATGGCATTGTTTATAGTGGTTACATAACTTTATGTCATCCATCTAACCATGTTCTAGCTTTACGAGAGGATTCATTAATAAACCAAAAATATCCTTATTCTATTGCTTGTTGTGCTGCGGGTGGGATCATAACTTGATATTTTTGATTCATTGGTCAATATCTAACTTATCAAACAATTCATTAAAGAAATCTTCTGCTTTTTTCCCTTTCCTTCCTGCATCTGTTCCAAACCAATTTTAATTCCTTTCAATGTTTCTACTAACTCAGGAGTATCTAAAAGTTTCTGATAAGATTCGGGATCTTGAACAACCAATTCTGCTTTACCATTGACAGTTAAAACTAAAGGATGTTTTATTTGCTTAATATGCTGCGAAAATTCAATGCTATATGGTATTCCGTTTGAACTCTGTTATAGAATCTATAACTTTTGAAAGATTAATTATGACTAACATTGAATTAGCATCTTATGAGATGCTGGCATACGTTTTCAGTGTTTGTCAACAATCGTGAATTGAAAAAAAATCATGATATACATAATTTATGCTCTTATTGGCGTAACAGCTTATCTACGAGATATTACGCCAATAAGAGCGCGAGTTAACTAACAAATGAACGAAATCTGTAGGTTGATTTAGCATCAGCTAAACCCAATATTAACTTCTATTGGTTCAAACCTAGACTAACTAACAAAAATCTCTCAAATGACACAACAAGAATTATTAAATGAATTTTCATCCCTTCCCATTGAAGGACAGCGTCAAGTGTTCGACTTTATTGCTTCTTTACTACAAAGATATCCTCTAGTTGAACCTGCTACTTAGTCACTAGATATTGACTTAATAAATGATGGATTTATTGGCATGTGGAGTGAATGTCAAGATTTAACAGAGAGCAACGCTTGGGTCGGTAGTGTTATAAAAAACGAGTGGTGACATTCCCATGACTAACTCGACTATTGTTGATACTGATATTATAATTGATGTTGGTCGCGGTGTGATCGAAGCAGTAAGTTTAAACCTATTAGCATATCCATAAATTTGATAAGGCCTAACTTATAGTTGAATACTCAACAATAAAAATATGGAACTATATTGAATTCGTCATGGCATCGCCGAAGAACATCAACCAGGGCTAAAAGATGAAGAATGTAAGCTAACCAAAGAAGGAAGAGAAAAAACCGAAAAAGTAGCCCAAAGATTATTAAAACTGGATTTAAACTTTGATTTAATTCTCACCAGTTCCCTAGTCCGCACACACCAAACAGCAGAAATACTCATAACTGTGGGACTCTGTTCTCAATTAGAAATATCTCACCATCTCACCTTTGAAGGAAATATCAACAATTGGCTCACAAACTGGTTGGAACCGAGACATTATACTCAACAAACTACCATAGCATTAGTAGGACATGAGCCTTGTTTGAGTAGTTGGGCAGAAATTCTCCTGTGCGGGGAAGCAAAAGAACGCCTCCTCCTTCAAAAAGCAGGTATGATCGGAATAAAACTACCAGATGATGCTTCTCCTTTGGATCGTAGTCAAATGTTCTGGTTGACACCACCCAAGTACCTGCTATAACAGTTTTTCGACCTTTCGCATAGAATATTTGTTAAATCGGCAACTGTTATGGTGAAAATAATCTCTGGTGAGTTACCGTGTTCAGATATTTCACAAAGCAAATGGTGTAGCCATGACGGTGTGCGAATACAAGCCTGGTTTAGAAGGCATTCCCGCAGCTCAATCGAGTATTAGTTATGTAGATGGGCAAAAGGGAATACTGGAGTATCGTGGTATTCGGATTGAGGAATTAGCAGAAAGAAGTACATTCTTAGAAACTGCTTATCTCTTAATCTGGGGTGAATTGCCAAACAAGGAAGAATTAGCGGCTTTTGAAGATGAAGTTTGTGCCCACAGGCGGATAAAATACCGCATTCGGGATATGATGAAATGCTTCCCCGAAAGCGGTCATCCAATGGATGCTCTACAAGCCTCTGCTGCTGCCTTGGGTTTATTTTATTCTCGTCGTGACTTACATAATCCTGTCTATATTCGGAATGCAGTAGTACGTTTAGTAGCGACAATTCCCACAATGGTAGCGGCTTTCCAGTTGATGCGGAAGGGTAATGATCCGGTAAAACCAAGGGATGATTTGGATTATGCCGGCAACTTCTTGTATATGCTCAATGAGAAAGAACCCAATCCGTTAGCAGCGCGAATTTTTGACATCTGTTTGATTCTGCACGTTGAGCATACAATGAATGCTTCTACCTTCAGTGCGAGAGTTACAGCTTCTACCTTAACTGACCCTTATGCTGTGGTTGCCAGTGCGGTAGGTACTTTAGGCGGTCCGCTGCATGGTGGTGCTAACGAAGAAGTTATTGAGATGTTGGAAGAAATTGGCTCTGTCGATAATGCCCGTTCCTACATAGAAGATCGTCTGCAAAAGAAGGCGAAAATTATGGGGTTTGGACACCGTGTATATAAGGTAAAAGATCCACGGGCAACTATCTTACAACGATTGGCAGAGCAACTGTTCGATAAGTTTGGCTACGACAAGTATTATGAAGTTGCTCAAGAAGTAGAATGGGTAATGGCCGAGAAAGTCGGCAGCAAAGGGATTTATCCTAATGTTGACTTTTACTCTGGGTTGGTGTATAGGAAAATGGGAATTCCCACGGATTTATTTACACCTGTATTTGCGATCGCTCGCGTGGCTGGTTGGTTAGCACACTGGAAAGAACAACTTGCAGAAAACCGGATTTTCCGTCCTACCCAAGTTTATAACGGTCGTCACGAAATCACTTACATTCCCATCGACAAGCGTTAACCAGCTTGAAAATAGTTGACTCTTAACAGGTGACTCTTAACAGGTGACAGGTGAGAGTTAAGAGGAATTTTTCCGCAATTAGGTGACAAGAAACCAATTTTAGATTTGAGATTTGGGATTAACGCCCAACAGTGGACAGATTGATAAGTGTCATCTGTCTGATGAAGTGGGCTTGCACTTAAATATCTCAACTAGATAATCTTAAAATTGGTGCTGTCATCACAGCCATCAGTGCCGGAAAATAAGACAATTTAGGCGGAAGTATTAGGAGTTCAGGAGTTAAAAGCAGAAATTTCACATCTGCTCCCCCCATCTCCCTCATCCTCCCCATCCTCCTCATCTCCACCATCCTCCACACCCTCTTCTTTCTTAATCCCAACCATAAGTAGAAGTTGTCATCTTGGTTAATGGCGTGAAAACCATCCCAGGATATACTAAACTCATGGATTGGTAACAAATCTACAATTAGGCATCATCTCGGCAGAGATTATCAACCAGTGAATTTACAGTTATTAACTCAACTAGTTGTGATTCACCATGACTTGAAGATTTAAAGAGTAGCAAAAATGAATGCAGGAATTGACCTCCAAGGAACTTTTATTCAATCTGTCAGGGATTTAGGAATACCACCAGGGGTAGCCAAAGCGATTTGGATGCCATTACCAATGATCCTGATGCTGATTGGTGCAACGGTGGGCGTACTGGTTGCGACCTGGCTAGAACGGAAAATTTCTGCTGCGGCACAGCAACGAATTGGCCCCGAATATCAAGGGCCTTTTGGGTTGTTAGTGCCTGTAGCAGATGGTCTAAAGCTAATCTTTAAAGAAGATATCGTCCCAGCAAAAGCAGATCGCTGGCTTTTTACTCTTGGCCCAGTAATTGTGGTAATCCCGGTATTCTTGTCGTTTCTGATTGTCCCTTTTGGGGAGAATATCGTCATTACCAATGTGGGTATGGGAGTCTTTTTATGGATTGCATTGTCTAGTATTCAGCCAATTGGCTTGTTGATGGCAGGCTACGCATCCAATAATAAATACTCCCTATTGGGTGGTTTACGGGCAGCAGCGCAGTCAATTAGTTATGAAATTCCGTTGGCGCTGAGTGTGTTAGCGATTGCAATGATGTCTAATAGCCTCAGCACGGTTGATATCGTCAATCAGCAATCTAATTTTGGCATTCTCGGTTGGAACATTTGGCGACAACCATTGGGTTTCATAATCTTTTGGATTGCCGCTTTAGCAGAATGCGAACGCTTACCCTTTGACTTACCCGAAGCAGAAGAAGAACTAGTAGCAGGGTATCAAACCGAATACTCAGGCATGAAATTTGGTTTATTTTACCTGGGTTCTTACATTAACCTGATCCTTTCTTCTTTGCTAGTAGCAATTTTATACTTGGGTGGTTGGCATTTTCCTGTCCCTATAGATTTACTGGGTAATGTGCTAGGAGTAAGTCCTAACAACCCTGTACTCCAAGTAGTAACAGCCGCTTTAGGCATTACCATGACCGTACTCAAAGCCTATTTTCTAGTATTTTTGGCCATCCTCATCCGTTGGACTGTACCACGGGTAAGAATTGACCAATTACTAGATTTAGGATGGAAGTTCTTGCTACCAGTTGGTTTGGTTAATCTCCTATTAACAGCAGCCCTAAAATTAGGTTTTCCCTTCGCCTTTGGTAGCTAATAGGGGAGTGGGGATATTAAAGTCAAAAGTCAAAATTAGAAAAGTAATGACTAATGACTAATGACTAATCACCAATCATCTATCACCTGAAAAGAGTAGAGACACCAATAATGCTAAAGTTCCTCAAACAAGTTGGTGATTACGCCAAAGAAGCATTACAATCAGCGCGTTACATTGGGCAAGGTTTATCTGTCACCTTTGACCACATGCAGCGTCGTCCTATTACCGTACAGTATCCCTATGAAAAATTGATTCCTGGGGA
The DNA here is from genome assembly GCA_936914905.1 of uncultured Trichormus sp. Classification (GTDB taxonomy): domain Bacteria; phylum Cyanobacteriota; class Cyanobacteriia; order Cyanobacteriales; family Nostocaceae; genus Trichormus_B. The sequence goes on from CAKZGI010000240.1 coordinate 5,083, forward strand.
ACGGTTTCGGGGTAGGATTCACTATGAATTTGACAAATGCATAGCTTGTGAAGTTTGTGTGCGTGTTTGTCCCATTAACCTCCCTGTAGTTGATTGGGAAATGGACAAAGCCATCAAGAAGAAAAAACTCAAACACTACAGTATTGATTTCGGAGTTTGCATCTTCTGTGGTAACTGCGTGGAATACTGCCCCACTAACTGCCTATCCATGACAGAAGAATACGAGCTTGCTACCTATGATCGCCATGAATTGAACTACGATAACGTAGCACTAGGACGACTGCCTTACAAGGTAACAGACGATCCAATGGTGATACCCTTGCGCGAACTGGTTTACCTACCTAAAGGCGTACTCGAACCCCACGGCGTACCCGCAGATGCTCCCCGTGGTGGTTCTCGTCCAGAAGACCTTGAAGACCTTGTAGAAATTAGTGAACAGTAAACAGTTAACAGTTAACAGTTAACAGTTAACAAACTGATAAGTATAAAAGTTCCATCGGAACATATCTACAACTGACAACTGACAACTAACAACTAACGACTGACAACTAACAACTAACGACTGACAACTGACAACTGACAAAGGACAAAATAAGGACAAAATAAAGTGAATCTAGCGGAAGGAGTACAAGTTGTTTCATTTGGCATATTAGGTGTAATGATGATTGGGGCAGCATTGGGTGTAGTACTGTTTTCTAACATCGTCTATTCAGCGTTTTTGCTAGGTGGTGTATTCATCAGCATGGCTGGACTGTACCTGTTGCTAAATGGTGATTTTGTCGCAGCAGCACAAATTTTGATTTATGTGGGTGCGATTAACGTGCTGATTTTGTTTGCCATTATGTTGGTCAACAAGCGTCAGGATTTTTCACCTTTACCTAGTGCTGGGTTGCGAAAAATAATTACATCTGTGGTGACTATAGGACTCTTTGCCCTTTTAAGTACGATGGTACTGGCAACGCCTTGGGCATATTCCTCTGTGCCTGTGGCTGGTGAAAGTTCTATAGTTTTGATTGGTGAACATTTCTTCACTGACTTTTTGTTGCCCTTTGAATTGGCTTCTATTTTGTTGCTGATGGCAATGGTGGGAGCAATTATTTTGGCTCGTCGTGAGTATTTACCAGACGAAGTAGCTTCTTCTGATATGCCACAAACAATCTTAACCTTGCCAGAACGCCCCAGAGAATTGGTATCAACTGGTAGCGGTACTGGAACTGAAGAATAGGTAATGGGGACTGGTAACTGGTGACTAGGGAGATAAATCACCCAATTACCAATTACCAATTACCAATCACCAATCACCAATTACCAATCACCAATTACCAATCACCAATCACCAATTACCAATTACCCATCATGCAACTTCAATACTTTTTATTACTAGCAGCAGCTTTGTTTTGCATTGGTATCTATGGCTTAATTACTAGCCGTAACGCTGTGCGAGTACTGATGTCAATTGAGTTGTTGCTGAATGCTGTTAATCTGAATTTAATGGCATTTTCTAACTTTCTCGATTCAACATTAATTAAGGGTCAAGTTTTCACAGTTTTTGTGATTACCGTGGCAGCTGCTGAAGCGGCGGTTGGGTTAGCGATCGTGCTGGCCATTTATCGCAACCGTGATACCGTCGATATGGAGCAGTTTAATCTCCTGAAATGGTAACAGTACGTGCAACTAAAGCAGGTTATAATTGCTTATAAAGCGCGAGATTCCCAGAGTAAACGCTGGGCGGAACTCTGTGCTAAACAACTAGAATACCATCAGTGCCAAGTTTTGGTGGGGCCTAGCGGACCAAAAGATAACCCCTATCCGGTGTTTTTAGCATCCTCAAGTCAACCAATTGATTTAGCTTTGGTACTTGGTGGTGATGGTACTGTTTTGACGAGTGCGAGGCATTTAGCCCCAGCTGGTATCCCCATTCTGGGAGTGAATGTGGGAGGCCATTTGGGGTTTTTAACCGAGTCAATGGATGAGTTTCAAGATCCAGAACAAGTTTGGGATCGGCTGTTTGAAGATCGTTATGCTCTCCAGCGAAGGATGATGTTGCAAGCGGCTGTATATGAGGGTGATCGGACAAACCTAGAACCGGTGACTGAACAGTTCCTCGCTTTGAACGAGTTTTGTGTAAAACCGGCTTCTGCTGACCGGATGATTACCTCAATTCTCGAAATGGAAATTGATGGTGAGGTAGTTGATCAGTATGTAGGAGATGGGTTAATTGTCTCTACTCCCACTGGTTCAACTGGTTATACAGTTTCTGCCAGTGGACCAATTATGCATGATGGCATGGAGGCAATTACTATTACACCTATTTGTCCCATGAGTCTTTCTAGTCGTCCTCTGATTTTACCCCCTGGTTCGGTGGTAAGTATTTGGCCTCTGGGTGATTATGATTTAAGTACAAAATTGTGGATGGATGGGGTTTTATCTACTTCAATTTGGCCGGGACATCGTGTTGATGTGCAAATGGCTAATTGTCGGGCTAAATTTATTGTTTTGCGGGAGAATAATTCATATTATCAAACGCTGCGGGAGAAGTTACTTTGGGCTGGTACAAGGGTTCGCTACAGTAATAATTATCGCAATTAACCAGCTATTAGCGTTTGCAAATGAAAGAAAAATCATTTTTGCCCCCGGAGATATGTTCGGGGGTTTTTTGAGGGTTCAGAAGCAGAAGGTAATAGATGAGGATAACATAGTTTAGGCAACTTTATAACCCCTAAGATGGAAAATCAATCTTCTTTAAGTCATGCTGGGGAAAAGCCATCTAGAGGCTAAAGCCTCTAGATGGCTTTCATCCCCGACTTAAAATACATAGAACCCTAAAAAGTCAAAGAGTTTTTAGGGTTCTATTTCGGGGTTTTCAGCCTATTTTCCTATAAATGTGTATCTTATTGCCAGATTTTATTGTTCAATATGTCGATAATAAAAGTAATCTCAGCTTCATAATCATTGGGAGCATCCCAAATGTGTAAGTTTATTTTTATCTGACCATACAACTTATCTAAGGCATGAAATAAACAAACTACAAAGGACGCAAAGAACGCGAAGGAAAGAGAGTTTCAAGGGGTTTTTGAACTAGTACAGTAAGGCGTAAATAAACCAACCATTCTAAACCTCGGAAAAGCTCACGCCGTATTCATTTTGAATTTTGTTCGCGTAGCGTCTCCGAAGGAGATATTTTGTTAGGGTAGCTCTTCTGAAAGAAGCATTTTGAATTCACGGCGGTACTAGACCTCTTGCAAAATTGTTTCTGTGGTATGATAGAGAGCTTTAGATTTTATGTATTTTTGGTGTTCTTTGCGCTCGCTAATTCAAACATAAGCGTGCAACTCTAACTTTTGGCTAAAACAAAGATAACCCTTAATTATAACATATAATTAATTCTGCAAGAGGTCTAGTACCGCCGTGATTTTTGCTTTTATTGGGATGCTCCCTAATCATTGAATGTATATTATCTTTGTTATCTGCTCTATATCTGAGTCTGAGTAGGATTTTTCATGCATACAGCACAATATGCACAATATATTGTAGGTAAAGCTATCTAATAATAAGGCTTTCCTACTGATTGCTGACCTCTATTCAATAATTTCTTGATGGTAAAAGCGCAGGACTTATCTGTGTCATCAATTCAAAATTGTTCGACTGAGACTCTCAAACGTCCAAAATTCAAAATCCACAATTGGATGACCGCTCCTGTATAAGTAGGAAAACAGATGTAAATGTATTACGATATCATCTCTTCTCAACTACATCCTATTGATTTCCCCATTTTGCAAAATGACAAGTATATTGTACGACTGGCTGCAAATGAGGAAGAATTAGAATCTGTCTTCCGTTTGCGTTTTGAGGTTTTTAATTTAGAACTAGGTTTGGGATTTTCTGGTTCTAATGTTACACAAATGGATCGAGATAAATTTGATGATGTTTGTCATCACTTGATACTTGTTGCTAAACATACTGGCAAAACCATTGGTACATATAGGATGCAAAGCTATACAATGGCTGGTAAAGGTTTAGGTTTCGATTCTGCTGATATATTTAATATCGGTAAAATTCCCGATCTTTTACTTCAGTCATCTGTAGAAGTTGGACGTGCGTGTATAGCTAAAGAATATCGGAATCTTCATACATTTTTTTTACTTTGGGAAGGATTAGCTAATTATTTGATTTGGAGTGGAAAACAATATGTTTTTGGTTGTGCATCATTACTGACACAATGTCATGTCCAAGCTACTTGTACTTATTATTACTTTCAGCATCATGGTTTGATGCATCCAAGTATTTTAGTTGAGCCAAATTCAGAATACTCTGTGGAAATTGATCAAGATTGTCCTAATATATATAATGTTGAGATTCCGAAGATTTTACAAGCTTATTTGAGTATTGGAGCTAAAATATGTAGTTTACCGGCTATTGACAGACAGTTTAAAACTATTGATTTTTTAATTTTATCGAATATTGCTGATTTTGGGAAATTACGTTATGCGAATAGTAATAATTCAGAATGTATCCGTAACCAGTAATAATCCTTTAGTGTGTGACTTTTTTTAGTATATTTTGTGCTTCATTCACCTATTAATTATTGTCACATTAAGGATGCTAATTGCTGTTTTTCTCAATAAATATTGACCGAATTCTAAACAAGTTCTCAGGCTAAATTAATTTAAATGATGGAATCATACTTGAAATTGTCATTAAGGATAATTTTAAGGAAGTTAAAGTATGAAATTCCACCTTTTAGTTATTGTCGGTATCGTGATTTTTTTCAGCTTAGGTTGTACAAAGGAAATAAAATCAACTCCTATAAATAATCAGCCTCAGTCTGTAAAAAATGTAGCTAATTCAGTAGCAGCATCTGAAAGCTTTAATACTCTGGAACACAGGATTCAGGGGAAAGTGAGTTTGATTACTGAAAATGGAATTAGCTATTTAGAGTTTGACAAGAGTTTCAAAACTGAGAACAGACCAGATTTAAAAATAAATCTGTATCATGGTAATACACCGCCAAAATATGGTATTAAGGAGAAAGATTATGTACGTATTGCTCCTTTACAAAAGATTAGCGGTTCTCAAAGTTATGCTTTACTTAATAATGTGAAGTTGGCAAATTTTGATTCTTTGGCTATCTGGTGTCGCTGATTTAATGTTAGTTTTGGTTATGCGGGTTTGCCTAAATAGTTACAGCAGGAGTTAGGAGTAAAAGCCATTTGATGGTTGATTTTGGATTTTTAGTTTATCTACGTGAAGTTGCAATATGCTGTATCAGAGATGGTTTATAAAGTAAATATTAAATTGTAGGGTGCTTTATAGCAAAACTTAATGCACCGAGAAATATGGTGCGTTACGGCTAATCCTCACTCTCTCAAATTCCCAAATCCTTACATAGCCGTAACACACCCTACTTAATATTTAATTTATAAATAGGCTCTCACTGGAGTGTAAATATTAATTTTTATATTTTCAATTCACTTAAATTACGACAAATCTCAAATAAACCTAAGTCTGTCAACTTGTTTTCATCAAATTTTATAATCGCAAACTTCTGAATATTAAAGTGAAATAAATCCACAAAATTTGGCAGAAATTTTATATTTTTTCTTTGCGGTTACGCCTAATTATTGGTATTGCTGTGGTTTCAGCTTTGGTACTAGGTGGAGTGGCTAGTTGGACAAGTTGGAATATGCAGCAAATTTTAATTAAAACTCACAAGTATTTCAATATAATGTTATCGCGTCTGTCCCAATCTTGGGAACAGAAACGACAATTTCTGAGTAATGTGTTTCACCAATGACGTACACATTTGACGATTGTGAATAGTTATTTGAAAAGTGTTTTAAGAAGACAGAATAATTTAAATTCAGCGCAACTTTAAGCTTTAGAAACTGCGTGTATGGAAACGGAAAGGACTATTAGACTTTTACAAGATTTACTTAATTTAGCTAGGGCTGATAGTGGTTATTTACATTTGTGCTGGGATGTTTGTTTACTAAATGAGTTAGTAGCAGAGGTTGCAAGTATGGCTGAAAAGTATAGCGAAAGAATGTAAGGATTGAGGTGGTAGGGTATTGACAAGTGTGATAGGTGAGGCAGAATATAGCAAGCAGTTATGGAAAGGAACCTGCCACGAAAACTAGAGAGAGATATATTGAAGCAGTTGGCAACAGAGCAA
>CAKZGI010000241.1 GCA_936914905.1 uncultured Trichormus sp.
AATGACTTTACCATCAAAGCCTCATTGCTCAACCTCATACAATCAGCGATCACTGCCTTCATCTCTCTTAGTAGTTATGTACATATATTTATATGTTTTTGCTCTGCGGCAGTACTAATCTATCAAGGTAAAAATGACGGGTAAAAGCAGGCAGGGTGAAGAATAGAACTTTTAAGTTTATCATTATCCATCAAAATAAATTTGATACACTACTACCATAAGAAAAGATAACTTCACTATACTATCAGGATCATAGATAATTTACCTATTATTACAGGTACACAATAGCTGCTACAATATGTTACTTAAGATCAATTAGAGTTGACCCACCAAAAAAGTGGTGTGATATCAATTAACAGGTGTGAAGCCAGCTATCCCAACTTTAACAAGCTAAAATCTGTTATAGCAAGCATCAAGGTGTGCAGGACATCATCCGTTGATAAAACCTAGATATAAAGTTGACTTTCAACCCTGTAACCTATCACTTGTTTATAGGAATCAAGGTTTAGGTTTTCTAAACTTTCACAATTCAAATATTGGTTTTATAGCATTATTGAGATTTCTATAAATAGTCAAAAATAATAGCTGTAATAAATTAGCTAAAGTATGCTTTAGGAAATATCCATTTATCTTGTAGTGGAATATAACAACTAGTATATAAATTAGTACCAAATACCATAAGACATTTACATCAGAAAATCATTAAATAGTCGCTATTTAATCAGAGATTTACTCGGTGCCGGAGGCATGGGAAGAGTTTATCTTGCAGAAGATATCACCAATAACTGTGTGTTATTTGCTGTTAAGATTCTCTCTTTGAGTATAGCCAACACACAGTTAGCTGAAAGCTTTGGGAGAGAAATCTTTATCGGCGCTCAATTAGGTAGGAAAAAAGAGTTCACATATTACCTATGTATTGACCTATGGTATTTCTAATGAAGGAGTACCATTTTATATAATGGGATATTTACGGAGAATAACTCTCAAACAGATGAAGTTTTAGGAAAAATTAACACACAACCTCAAGAAAATGCTATTCATAATAGTGAATAATTACAGCTAAATCCTAATGTAAAATCAGTACCTTTAAGGACAATTTCTGAAAAATAATGTTGGTAGAAATATTCGAATAAGAACAAACTACTCGAATCAATTTATTTTCCCCATCTTTTACATATGGGAAAAGTCAACATACCAACTTTGTGGGCAATGTTACCTCAAGCTGAAATTGTCAAGCTTAAAAATAAAACGCATACTAATGAATGTATTTAGTAGATTGAACATTCAATGGTGTTGTAGATCACAATTTTATGTGATGATAAATCTGGTTCTATTAGAAGGTTATCTAACTACTCGGATACTAAAGATACCACAGAAGAAATATTGCTTTATCTATCAGGGGTTAGCCACTGTCATCTGCTATTTATTACCAGTAATAACCCTCATAAATATAATCATATGATGACCTTTTCGCTGAGGCTTAGACAGTGTCAATATCTATCAGATATTATAAGTTTCAGTAAAAATGGCTATGAAATTAGTTGTTCTGAACAACCAGAAAAGATGCTCAAAATAAGTATGAGAAATCAAGAATATAAGTCATTGGAAAATCAAATATTGACTCTAAAAAACTAACTATATTTTCCAAGTCTTGGGCAGCTAAATTATTTCATATATTTAAATCGGTATGATTTGGCAAATAAACCGTAATTCTTTCCAATAATTTACGTTCAATTAGAGGTTATTTAACTACATAGAGGTTATTTAACTACAAAAAATCATTTGCCTGCCCAGAAAATCAGAATTTGCCTGCAAGCTGCTATGAACTTAAATAATTAATTTGTAAAGGTGGCATGGGTTGAGTTTTTTTTAGCGCATGATGTCTTGCTAGGAGGCAAACCAGTTGCGATAGAATTTTTAACTCAAACGGTAGCTAATCCCAAAGTTCAAGCCAGGTTTAACCGTGAAGCTCTTTTGAGTGCTGCGTTGAGGCAGAAGAGTATACATATTGTGCGAGCTTATGATTATGGTGTGAGTAGAAGTGGGAAGGCGTATTATGTGATGGAATATTTATCTGGCAAAAGTTTAAAATATTTAATTCTTATTACTCTGCCTATATTTCTGACTCTAATACGCCAAATTGTTTTAGGTTTATAGTGTGTTCATCAAGGCATTTCCATGGATTGAGAAAATTACCATCTAGTTCATAGATATATGAAACCAGCTAATATAATCATGATTCCTGATCCAATTTCAGGACAACTGGTAAAAATTATAGACCTTGGTATTGCCAAGCCTTTAAACTCGTCTACACGACTTAATACTAGAGGATTTAACAGAACTTTACCCTATTGTTCTCCAGAACAATTATACGGAGTAAAATTAGACAGTCGCTCTGATATTTATACTTTAGCTGTAATGATGTTTGAGATGCTGACAGAGTAAAAACCTTAGCAAACACAAAGAGAATATTTTATTAGTTGGTATAAGGCACATCTATTTGAAAATCCAAGAGTGATTGTAGATGTGAATTATTATGTACAAATCCCCCAGCAGTTAAATAACTTAATCATAAATTTTCGGGAGAAAAAACCAAATCAACTTCCCCAAAATATGGGTGAAATCCTAAAGGTATTGGCCGATATATAACAATATATCCAAAAAACCAAAATCACAAACCTAGAGACAAAATTCCTGCTTGATAATTCTGTGACTTCTGGAAACTTAGTAAAAATGACCAATCAATATGGGGGATTTACCTGGCCTAAAAATAAACGCATTCAAGAAATTGTTTTTCTTCAGCTTATAGATGCTGCAACAGGATCTATCGTTTCTCTGTGGCTAATGTTACCCGAACATGAAATTAAAAATCGCTCCCGTAGTAAGGCTTACAACCAGTTTATCTTTATCACCTCCCCCACCCGATGTTGCTATGGATAACAGTCCTTTCCAATCAGCAATTGGAACACAAATGGCTACCCTGGTAGCTGGATATGTAAAATCCCCAAAATCTCTAGATGGTTCCACGTTGACAACTACTCACTCTGAGCAATTGGTTTTCTTCACTCTAGAACCCCCTATAAATGTGCCAATATTCTCCGCAGTTCCATCCAGCACAAGAACAAAACTTGAAAACCTGGGTTCGACAAACTCAGCAACTACCATTCTCTTCACAACCCCAAGTCAGCAAAATCTCTTCACAACCCCAAGTCAGCAAAAAGTTATTAAAGGGGAAATACAAGCAAATCTATTTCAGATACTAAGCGCCTAATCGATAATATGCAGGATATGGTCTGATTTAAGGTTATGAGGAAGATTAAATCAAAAAAATAACAATATTTTTGCTCCCAATTACTTGACAAGTAAAAAATAAGAGGCAATAATAAAATTGAAAACAACAAGGGACTGTAGTTCAATTGGTTAGAGCACCGCCCTGTCACGGCGGAAGTTGCGGGTTCGAGCCCCGTCAGTCCCGTTAGAAAGTGCTGAGTCCAGATGATTTGAATACCTTAATCTAGTTTTCATTAATGAATGCTTATAACTCAGGACTAGGTACTCAGCACTTATTTTGCTTTAATAGTGAGAATTAACTGTGTCTGTAAGAGTTCGTATTGCTCCTAGTCCTACTGGAAATTTGCATATTGGTACAGCGAGAACTGCTGTATTCAATTATTTATTTGCCCGTCACCATTATGGGAAGTTTATTCTCCGCATTGAAGATACAGATTTAGAGCGATCCCGCCCTGAATACACCGATAACATCCTCAGCGGACTGCGCTGGTTAGGATTAAACTGGGATGAAGGTCCATTTTTCCAATCTCAACGCTTGCAACTCTACAGAGAAGCAGTGCAGAAACTGTTGGATCATGGATTAGCCTATCGCTGCTACACAACTTCCGAAGAATTAGACGCGCTGCGGGAAACACAAAAAGTGAGAAATGAAGCACCCCGCTACGATAATCGTCACCGTTATCTCACCCCAGAACAACGCGCTGCTTTTGAGGCGGAAGGACGCTCCTCTGTAATTCGCTTCATAATTGAAGATAACCGAGAAATTGTCTGGAATGACTTGGTACGGGGTCAAATGTCTTGGCGTGGCAGTGATCTGGGTGGTGATATGGTAATAGCACGCGCTTGTGCTGACGGTATTGGTCAACCACTATATAACTTTGTCGTCGTTGTGGATGACATTGATATGGAAATCACTCATGTCATTCGTGGTGAAGACCATATCGCCAATACAGCCAAACAAATTCTTTTGTATGAAGCTTTGGGTGCAAAAACTCCCGAATTTTCCCATACACCACTGATCTTGAATCAAGAAGGGCGCAAACTTTCTAAAAGAGATGGAGTAACTTCTATTTCTGACTTTCAAAAAATGGGCTTTACTGCGGAAGGTTTGGTAAATTATATGACTTTGTTAGGTTGGTCAGCCCCAGATTCTACTCAGGAAATATTTACCTTAGAATCAGCAGCTAGAGAATTTACCTTTGACCGCGTAAATAAAGCTGGTGCGAAGTTTGACTGGGATAAACTAGATTGGATTAATAGCCAATACATCCATAATATGCCCGTTGTTCATCTGACAGATTTACTCATCCCATTTTGGCAAGAAGCTAGATATTCATTAACTTATGGTAGGGAGCGTCCTTGGTTAGAACAACTAGTTAGTTTAATTGCTGCTAGTCTAACGCGATTGGTGGATGCTGTTCCCATGACCAAAATATTTTTTACTGAAGGGGTAGAATTTACCGAGGAAGGTTCAACTCAACTCCAGCAAGAAGGGGCGAAAGCGACCCTAACAGCTATTATGATAGCTTTAGAAAATCAACCGCAACTTTCAGCTGATGCTGCTCAGGATATTATTAAGCAAGTGGTAAAAGAGCAGAAGGTAAAAAAAGGTTTAGTCATGCGATCACTCAGAGCAGCTTTAACCGGAGATGTACATGGACCAGACCTGATCCAATCATGGCTATTACTCAATCAGATTAGTTTAGATAAACAACGTTTAAATCAAGCAATTTCAGCTGCTAATTAAGTGACAGGTGACAGGTGAGTCAGTCGGTCTTAGGGTTTCCCTAAGACCGACTGAGGTTTTGCTAAAGCATTCTTCGTGCAGCTTGCGGTAGGCATCACTCTTAGGGTGAGAGTGATAACTTATAACTGTCTCCTTCTTCCGCCCATTCGGAACTAAATTTTTAATATCCTATGTTTTAAAATAAACTTAGAAAAAAATTTAATACAATGCTAACAAGACCTCTTGATAGAAGATTATCGTTGATAATACTTAGCCTGTAGCCTGGTCATCACAACTATGATTCATCATCTTGTTGATGCTGAAGAAGCTCCAATTTTTGGAGATATAACCATGAATGGGCAATTCTGCCCAGATCCTTTAAAAGTGCGGGGTATGAGTGGCGGTTCAGTTCCAGCCAGCAAAGTCAACAGAGCAAGTGAAATTTCCACAGGAGTGAAATTTCCACAGGTTCGTGTAGTAGGTTTATAGATAAGACGCCAGATCACACTCTCAAGCTAACCAGCAAATTCGATTACTTGAAGTTGCAAGTAGAAAGCCCAGCAGACACCATAATCATTATTAAACGCCCTGGTGGTAATTGGTGCAATGATTATTTGGATGGGAAAAATCCTGGTATTGTCGGTGAATGGTTGCAGGGAACTTACCAAATTTGGGTTGGTTTTTACGAAAAAGGCAAATATATACCCTATAAGTTGAAAATTACAGAAGTTAAGTAATATTGAAGCTTATTCTCGTTTTAAATAACATTATGCAGTTTTAAGATGCAGTTTTAACAAGCTATCAAAGACATACTACGCTAAAAAATACCAGACAGTTGCTTCTTAGCATCGATGTAAACCCTTAACTCACGCTACTACTGTAAACCCCTACGGGCATTGCTGTGCTTACCGATTAGCGTCCAGCAGGAATCACCTGAAGGGATTCACCCCACTGATAAATCCAGGAGCTTGCTTTTATTGTTCAGGAAAAAGCGGTAATCGTAGCGCCTCGTACACAGGGAAGAATGGTAATTGGTAAATAACATTCTCCTCATCACCCCCATCTTCCCCTAATTTTTTCCCACTGGCAGCATTAATATTAGAATTAAGTTAAATTTAATTAAGATTCTTGATAAACTTAATGAATAGCCCATAGGCAAACGACAGTATTATGGCTGAAATTCCAAAATGGATTTATAAACATCCGTTACAAAGCAGTCCTATTGGTATCTAGAGGCAAATTAAAAGATGAAATTCTCTTGGAGAGTCGTAGCACTATGGTCAGTGCTGGCTTTAGTAATTGGCTTTTTCTTCTGGCAAGGTGCTTTTACAAACGCTCCTGCTGACACAAGTAAAAATGCAGCTAGTACCCGCATGACTTATGGCCGCTTTTTAGAATACTTGGATGCTGATCGCGTTACCAATGTAGATCTGTATGATGGCGGTAGAACTGCAATTATTGAAGCTAATGACCAAGATATTGAAAACCGTGTTCAACGCTGGCGGGTAGATTTACCTATTAACTCACCTGAGTTAATCAATAAACTCAAAGAACACAAAGTTATTTTTGATGCTCATCCTATTCGCAATGATGGTGCTATCTGGGGTTTGTTGGGTAATCTTGTCTTCCCAGTTTTATTGATTACTGGTTTATTCTTTTTGTTCCGTCGTTCTAATAATCTTCCCGGTGGACCTGGCCAAGCAATGAATTTCGGTAAATCTCGTGCTCGATTCCAAATGGAAGCGAAAACCGGAGTAAAATTTGACGATGTGGCGGGAATTGAGGAAGCGAAGGAAGAATTACAGGAAGTGGTAACTTTCCTTAAACAGCCGGAAAGATTTACTGCTGTGGGCGCTCGTATTCCTAAAGGTGTACTGTTAGTTGGATCTCCAGGTACTGGTAAGACTTTACTAGCTAAAGCGATCGCAGGCGAAGCTGGTGTACCATTTTTCTCAATCTCTGGTTCTGAATTTGTAGAAATGTTTGTCGGTGTAGGTGCTTCCCGTGTCCGCGACTTGTTCAAGAAAGCTAAAGATAACGCTCCCTGTATCATCTTTATTGATGAAATTGACGCAGTAGGTAGACAACGGGGTGCAGGTATTGGTGGTGGTAACGATGAGAGAGAACAAACCTTAAACCAACTATTAACAGAAATGGATGGTTTTGAAGGTAACACAGGGATTATTATTATTGCTGCTACCAACCGTCCTGATGTTTTAGACTCTGCATTGTTGCGTCCTGGTCGTTTTGATAGACAGGTGACAGTTGATGCACCGGACATTAAAGGACGTTTGGAAATTTTAGAAGTCCATTCCCGCAATAAGAAATTGGATCCTAGTGTATCCTTAGATGCGATCGCCCGTCGCACACCTGGCTTTACAGGTGCAGATTTAGCCAACCTCCTTAACGAAGCAGCCATTCTCACTGCTAGAAGACGCAAAGATACAATTACTCTCCTAGAAATTGATGATGCAGTAGACAGAGTGGTAGCTGGGATGGAAGGTACTCCCTTGCTAGACAGCAAGAGTAAGCGTTTGATTGCCTACCATGAAATCGGACATGCTTTGGTCGGTACTTTATTAAAAGACCATGACCCAGTACAAAAAGTAACTCTAATTCCCAGAGGACAAGCACAGGGTTTAACCTGGTTTACTCCCAATGAAGAACAAGGATTAATTTCCCGTTCCCAACTTAAAGCCAGAATTACAGGTGCTTTGGGTGGTCGTGCTGCGGAAGAAGTAATCTTTGGTGCTGCGGAAGTGACAACCGGTGCAGGTGGAGACTTGCAGCAGTTATCAGGAATGGCACGACAAATGGTAACACGGTTTGGGATGTCTGATTTAGGACCCCTGTCACTGGAAAGTCAACAAGGTGAAGTATTCCTGGGTCGTGATTGGACAACCAGGTCAGAGTATTCTGAATCTATAGCTTCTCGTATTGATGCTCAAGTCAGATCAATTGCAGAAGAGTGCTACGAAAATGCAAAGAAAATTATCCGTGAAAATCGCAGTGTTACAGACCGCTTGGTTGATTTGTTGATTGAAAAAGAAACCATTGATGGTGAAGAGTTCCGTCAAATTGTGGCTGAGTATACTGTTTTTCCTGATCAGCAACAGTTTGTACCACACCTGTAAGGTGTTTTTTGGTTAGATGTAAAGTTGATGGGGATGGTTAATACCGTCCCTATTTTTTTGATTTGTGAAGAAACCCAAAAATAGAATTATGGAATTTGTACAGGAAAAAATGATTTATGGAAAAAATCTTTGATTAAAGAAAACTATAAATTAGTGCAAAAATTCCTAGATTAAAGGGGTAAACTTTGAACAATAGAAGAAAGAGAAAGTATAGATAGATGAGAGAATTGCGGCTTTGTAAGGGTTCTAATTATAGAGAAACAGTAAAACTGGGATAAAATAATACAAATTATTCGGGATTCAGAACAGGAAAAATTATTGCAAGAATAGTTAATAATCGGGAAATATAGAACACCTAATCAAGTGATTAACGATGCTTCAAAGCTTTTAGTAGAAAGATAGTAGCTCAATTAGGAATGTCAAAAAATTACAATTCTCTTAGGAGGAGCAGCACAGAAATTATTAGAGGAAAAAATTAAAATCATGCAGGAAATAAAGAAGAATTAACAAGCAGATCTACAGAGACAAAAATTGGCTGAATAATCTAGCAAAATATATCAATAAACCCAGCTATTGTAGGCTAATAACCCTTTATTCTGATAAAGAAATTGATGAGGAGATTGCAGCTTACCTGAGAGGAAAATGATAGTTTTTATAGATAAAAAATATTAGTTTTTGCGGCCATCTCGGGAAGAAAATTAGAATCTGTTATTAACTGGATTATTAATCGGGCTGATTATCAATGGGTAGTTTCAGAAGGAAACTTAGCAGAGTATCAGCATGTATTAAATACATGTAGGTTAAAATTTAAGACTAACAGATATTCAGAAAGAAATATGGTTAAATCTCATTCAGAATTCAACCAAACAGATTGATGTTCCTAGGAAAGTAGATTTCCCTAGAGATGAGAAATTTGCTAATTTTATTGCTTGTGGAATTTCAGCTAGCGCTAATTTCTCAATTAGAGGTGGTCGAGATTTTACGGAGATTTAAAGTTTAGGGAATAATTTAATTATCTCTATTTCGCTTTTTGCAGAATTAGTAATAAGGTATTACTGAATGTAGTAATAAACTGTTTATTGGTAAAATATTTTTATGCTATTGTCAAATTAAAATTATCTATTAATGTGCTGCTACTCATAATGGAATTTACCAACTATATCCAATACCTACAAAGCAATATTAAACGCAGTGGAGAATCCAGTTATTACCATAGTCTAAAACGTCTTATTTAGGACTTACGCATTGACAAAGCAGCAAAATGGTGTAGTGATAAAAATATCATTTACTTAGCAGGTATCGGAGAATTAGAGAAATAACCAAACCTTCTACAGCAGAATGCAATCTGGAACATTATACTCTGTTATTGCTATCAGAACCAAAGTAGGGCGATGTTGTAGATTGGCAGAGATATTAGAAAACGTTTCACATGAAAGTGTGAATAGATTACTGCTAACAGAGAGATATGAACCGAAGGATTTATTCGATACAGTAAAGCAAGACATAAATAGACCTGTCCGGAAAATTAACTTGGTGTTGAAAAAATTCTAGAAGGGAATATTGAGCGTTTACTAAAAGGAAAAATCCACTTAATTATATTCAAGAATATCCACATCCTACAGAACAAATACTGGGAATAACTAACCATCAGTTTTAAGACTTGTTAGTCCAAGCTGAAATGCAGCATGAAAAACTTCAAACTGAGATAGAAAGTAAAAAAATACGTATAAATTACAAATGAGGAGGGCGGAAACAGAAACTAAAGATAAAAGAAGAGGTATATCTATGCTTTTTCTATTTGGCAAGAATGCCAACATTTGAGGTTTTAGGTTTGCATTTCAGCATATCCAAAACGGAAGCAAAGGATACATTTCATTACTGGCTAGAGATATTAGGAAATGTTTTGCCTACTAGTCTCCTTGAACAGGCAGAAAAACATGATAGCGATTATGGGATCCCGACTCAGAACAAAAGGCACGAAACAAACAGTTTTCCAGCAAGGGTATTTTTGTTGAAAACATCATTAGACTGGTAAAAAGTTCTGGGTAGCTCAACAGAGATTTCCCCTAAATTCCCGAATTTACAAACAAGTAATTATTACTATTTGTGGTTTAGTCACATTAGGAATTGGTTCATTAGTTTTACCAATTTCATAAATGTTATGGATATGAGGTAAGTTATGAATTAGTCATCAACATCTTCATGGATAGTTCCTATCAGTTACTATTCCCAACCCTAATTCTTTCCTTGGCTCTTTCGTAATCTTAACACTATGGAAAGCCAGACACAGAATCCTTTGTAAATTTTCGGCCGTCTATATTGCTATTTGGAGGAATTATAAATGAAAATTAAAGCACTTATTTGGGAATAAGAGGGTGTGTGGTGTGCTTGTGTACGAGCTTTCCCAGGATATTATACGTTAGGGGAAAACTACAAACATTTATTATAAATACTTAAAGACGCTGTTCAACGTTGGTTAGAAGTTGCTATTATAAATTCATATCTGTCAAGATTAATTTACTGCTGTTTCAGCAGTATCTCTTCCAAATGTTTTTCTAAACTGAGTAATAGTCCCTTTATGAAAATTAATATTTAGTTGTTATCGTTGCTCTTTTAATGCCTCTATCTCTACTTCTAGAGAGCAGTTTCTATTTCCAAATAGATAATAATGCTATATACTTTGTCAAAGTATAGCTTGTTTAGCCAACTGTTCTCCTGTATTGCCAAATCTCCTAGCTACATTATCAAATAATTTTCTATCATCTACTGTGCCAAGATCGACATAAATGACTTCAGGTTGTACTTTCAAGTATCTCAAACCCCACATATCTGTAAGTTATAAACCATCACTATATTCGTTATTTTTTAACTGTGCTATACATAAAAGAACGTAATACACGAATTCATAATGAACAAGTTCATTATGAACATACTTTTATAGCTCCATGGTACGAAGGCTCTTTGAGCCTATCTTTTAAAAGATTAGAAGTTAATAATCCTTCATGAGTAATGGAATTCTCCAGAAGTAGGGACATACTAGAACTTCATTTTTGATCAAGGATATCTGTCTTTCCTTAATTATTTAGTCTTTCCCTTTTTATTCTAAACAGATTAGACCTCTTGTAAAGTTGTCTCTGTGGTATGATGAAGAGTCTTAGATCTTATGTATTTTTGGTGTTCTTTGCGATCACTAATTCAAACATAACCGTGTAACTC
>CAKZGI010000242.1 GCA_936914905.1 uncultured Trichormus sp.
CGCCCTGTGTCCCACGCTCAACTTTTTCTTCTTTTCTCTTACCCCTACTTATTGAACCAATTCAATATTTTATTGAACAATTTTCTAAAAATCTTGAAGGACAATGGGTATTAACTGAGTATGAATCAGTAAATGATATTTTATCATTAAAATCAACAAATTTTCAAATTGCTTCTAGTGATATTTATGAATGTTTAAATTTTACTTTCTAAGTAAGACTGAAGTAAGGGAACACAATATTATTTTTCCTGTCTGAGTCAGGATTTACTGGATTAAAGGATGAACAAGATAAATGGAAAAATTTATCGATCTTGTAAATTTTGATCATGGAAAATGTCTGAAATCAGGACAAAAAAGATGAAGATATGAACAGGATAAATAATAGAGTTAATTTATTACATCCTGTAAATCTTCAAATCCTGTACATCCTGATTCAGTCAGTGAAAGACTTTCAACCCTCTTCCCTATTCCCAGCTATAACTGATTTACTAAAAATGCGATAATACAGCCATGTACTAAATTCCTTGATAGGAAACACTAAATAAATTAGCGGATTTATTGTGACAATAATATTTCTAGAATCCCTTTTAGCTAAGAACAAAATTCCTCTTGCAACTTGTGTTGCAGACATCACACCATAAGGATTTAGTTGACTCTTAAATGGACCTAAAATTAATTTGCGGATTACACAAACTTTATCTAAACGATTGAGGGTAATAATATTACCTAAAGTTCTTTTGCTGAGTTCATACAAAGGACTAAATGCTGGAAAAACTTCTGCTTCTGAGGTGTTAACCCAAATTTCCTTTGTGGCTTTGGCATCAGGTCCTGTGATAGTTGCAGAGAATATATCTATCAATCGCAATGCAGAAAAAGTGTTAACTTGGTAGGAATTCTTAATTGCGTCTGTAGTGCGATCGCCATAAACATTCACTCCATGATTGATAATTAAAATATCAACTTTCTTGAGGCTTTCTTGCAGATTCTCTTCATTCCCTAATTCCCAATAAAGTACTTTTAATCCAGTTTGTAAATGTATTTTATCAGGATTTGTGCTTAATGCAATCACTTTGGCATGATGCTTAAGTAATTCTGCTACTAATGCTTGTCCTAATGCCCCTGAAGCACCAGTTATAGCAACAGTTTTACCTTTAAGAGACAGTCCTGTTCCTAGTATTTTATCTACAAAAGAAAAGACACCACTATAATAAGCATTAACATCATCAAAATGATGTCGCCAATGATAAGTTCTATTCACAAACCAAACAGAAGGAACAGTTTCTAATGGTCCTGGTAAATGGTTATAGTCTGTATCAACAGACCCTTGGAAATAGCGCACAGATGCACCATACAAAAAAGTAACAGCATAGATGACTCCCAACCATAAGCCCCATTGCTGAACAACTAAGGCTACTATTGTTAGTAATACCACCAGTATTACTGATTCAACTATGTCGTGATACAACTGGGAATCTAAATAAGCTTGTTGGGAAACTAAGGTTAAATCCCGCCGATAGGCTGCATGATGTTTATTATGCCATTTAGCCAGCCAATTGATTTGGTGACACAATGCATGATAGGTATCTCTAAGGATTTCCGCAAGTAACAGTGAACAAAATCCCCAAGTGGCAAACTGTAAACAGGTCTTTATTAAAACCCAATCAATTGTTAAGTTTTCAGCAAGTCTCATTACATTTTCAATCAGACAACTTAGTAAAGATGGTATATTACTAAACGGCTAAAATCCAGAAAACTCTCAAAATTTTAAAGAACTAAAGCAGGGAAAATTAGAACCCTTTTGGGTTTAGTAGAAGTGACTGAACTCAATGGACAGCGATGCGCCATAATTATTGCCAAAAATATTACTTAACGCAAACAAATTGAAGCTTCTCCTCCTCAAAGTGAACAAACAACCCGCGCTAAAAGTGAATTTTCAGCAAATATGAGTCATGAATTGCGAACACCCCTTAACGCCATTTTGGGATTTACTCAATTAATGCAGGGAGATCAGACTATCAACACTGAACAACAAGAGAATTTAGATATTATTATTGCCAGTGGCGAACACTTACTGTCTTTAATTAAAGATGTTTTAGATATGTCAGAAGTTTAAGCAGGAAAAATCACATTTAATAAAACTAATTTTCATATTCTGACGCTGCTTGATTCCCTTCAACTCACATATTGCACCTACCGAATAAACCTAGAAATAGGAGATACAGATTACAAAAATATAAGACTATATAAATGGTAAGTATCAAGGAGTGTATTTTTTTTTAAAAAACGAAGATATCTCCTTTTAGATAGAAGCACGAGAAATCTTTAGTTTCCTTGGCCATCCTCCCACCCCCATCTCTATATAGATGATATAGATGTAATTTCCCCTTCACCCCTTGGAACAGTCAAACACATGTAACCCCAAGCGTTGCGACAACTCCTTGTACACCTTCACCCCCCGTACACTGTTATCCCACACATCATAATAGAGGTGAAAACACACCAATCCCCATCTGGCCAGGAACAACAGCAATAATTCCCCCACAAACGCCGCTTTTGGCTGGAATTCCCACTTTATAAGCCTATTCACCTTCAAAGTTATACATCCCACAGGTGTACATCACACTTAATATATCTTTAGATATAACAATTATCTACCGCTTTCTCCTTTCTAATGGGGTTAATCCTTTTATCAGCCAGTGTAGCTGCCATAACTGCCAAGTCTCGACGATTAACTATTACATAGCATTATTGAAAATATAAATCCAGATATTCTTCTATATTTTGGTCAATCATGCCAAAATTGAGTATCAAATCAGCTGTAGCACCGTTATAGTGTCCTGTACTGCGTTCGGAAGTAAATACTGAAATATCCACAAACACATCCCGACCAATATAGCGCCGATACATATCTAATAACCGATTCAGGCGTTCAGTAGGACCCAAACCTTTGATTAAGCTGGTAATAGCTATAGCCCCAGCATTGACCATTGGGTTATATAGGCGCTTTGATTGTTGATTTAGGAACATAGCGTTAAATGCGTCTCCTATCGCTTCTATCCCTACTCTAGTTAACACATAATCCTGTCCATGATCTTCTAAAGCTTGTCCATATACAAGTACTTTGGAAATTGACTTAATTATAAATAGTGTTCATAATCACCAACTTCGTAAGTTTAACCATCTACTGTAACAATACACATGCTAAATAAGTCGGGGTTTACCTTAGCTAGTTCAGGAATATAGTTCGCTACTGTACCTGCTTGCAGAGATTTGTACTGGTATGCAAATCCTTGAGAACTTCTGAAAATGCTGGTGAAACTATTTCTAAATCTCCTAAGTTTACCATGAAGCTGATAACTTGCTAATAAATAGCAGACTTGATCGATGAGTGGGAGTAAAAAAGCTACTGATTTTTTTTTATACAAATACAAATTGCTTTTTCAAGTTTGCGAGTCTTTTTTATTGTCTCATGAATTATTTTTTTGTGAAGAGATAAAATACTAATGGGGATAAAGGCTAATTTGGCAATAGAATAACTACTTTATTTTAAATAAAAACTATATACTATATCTTTCAGTGAATTCCATAGTCCTAACTAAATTCTACTTATTCAAAAATCAATAATCAATCTTTGTAAAATTGTATGATTCCGCCCATAAATCAATTAAATATGATAATTGTGGGAATTGTAATAAATATTTTTCAACTCTCTGAAACCGGAAAAGTGGAATTGGTCAAGTTAATTTTGACCAAAACAAGCATCAAGTGCAAGTTAAATTAATTACAAAACAAGTAGATTTCATTACTTAAGTCTTAAGATATTACTCACCTTGAACAAATGTGACCTTATATTAAACCTTCATAAAAAATTATTGATATCCCGAAAAAAAATGTTACAAAGCCAGAAACCTGATTTGAAAAAGGTTTGACCCTAGAAATGTGAATGGAAATTTGAGAGCCTGACTCAAGACTTACGCTAAAACCCTGATCCCCAACCCAAAAGGTTCGTGTTACTCTGTTGCAGTTATAAACAAAAAGTGAAAGCGGAACAAGTTCGAGTTTTCCGGGCTATCACTATCACTAGTGAAAAACCCACACATTATAAAACTTAAGTTCTACAGTCGCTTTAAAATCGGACGCATGAATCAAAGACATTTGTGGACTATTGTCGCCCTGTCTGTGGCTATTTCAGGTTTACCTTCAGTGGGTCGTACTCAAACCGCTAAGGACAACCCTCCCGTTTCCCAAGCATCTGTTATGGCTGATGCAGTGAAAGTAGGAGAGTATCAGTCCCCTGAACAGAAACCTACTTTGGATGCTCTGAAGACAGAAATTCATCCTCACGGCGTTGAAGGCAATCAGGCGGCAACCCTTTACATCCGGGATATTCCCGTTCTGACTTTTCTCAGTTCTACCCCAGTTGCTAACACAGATACAAAAATGGGAGCAATTGGAAAAGCTGGAGGCGTAGATTCTTATGCCCTTGTTGCTAGTAATTCAGCAAAGGCCGCAAGCATGGGAAATGTCATGGATGTGGGCAAATCTTTCAGCCCCATTGCCAATGATCCAGTTCAAAGAGCCAGCGTAGTAGCCTCTAGAATTAATCAGCTGATTCGCGAAAACGCAGACGCAAGCCAAATTACCGTCAGCTGGAAAACAGAGGAAAAATCTTCAGTCAACAATAAAGCCCAGGATAAAGGCTCCTCTGTTATACAGCAATTAGATCGCTACACAATCAAAATTGACGGTAAAGAATTGGTAGAAGTCAATGAAGGTACGCGATTAGCAGATACTACCAAAAATCTTGCCCAAGATGCCCTGCAAGCAACTAATCGTCTGCGGAGACTGATAGGTAATGCATCTCCCATCAGCGAAATTGCTAATTCACCAGCAAGTACATCAGGATCAATACCAAAGCTACCCCAACAGATTGCCATTGGTCGAGTGAAAATTAACTTCAAAGGCATGGCTTCTTGGTATGGCTATGATTGGTCTGGTAATAAAACTGCCAGTGGTGAGAGATTCAATCCCGAAGCTATGACAGCAGCTCATCGCAGTCTACCTCTGGGTACAAAGGTACGTGTTATTAACACCCGTAATGGTCGCTCGGTAGTTGTGCGAATTAATGACCGAGGTCCATACATTGGTGGTCGAATTATTGATCTTTCTGCTGGTGCAGCCCGACTTTTAGGGATGATTGGGAGTGGTATTGCGCCAGTGCGGCTTGAGGTGTTGGGAAGATAATATTCAGGAGTATGGCTTGCGCCACGCTGCGCTATCAGAAGGCAAAAGGCAAAAGGCAAGAGACAGAAGGTAATAAATACATTTTTTTCCTCTGCGCCCCTACTCCCTACACCTTACACCCATACCCTTCTAAAATCTCTGCTCTTTTTTCGCTTTTCACTTAAATACCCCTAGTTGATTAATCCCTAACCGCAGTTTCAGATATAAACTAACGGGTGAGAGGATCAAGAACTAGGGGTATTTTGTGCGCCTGCTGACTACAGTTGCAGCTTTACGCTGTTATTTAAATCAACGTCGTTGGGAGAGCAATCTCAAGCTTTCAGACGAGTTATTATTTGACGATCAGACTACTTGGTATCCCTCAGAGATTGGTCTAGTACCGACTATGGGAGGGTTACATCAAGGTCATCTTAGTCTGATTGAAAAGGCTAGGCAAGAGAATTCTACGGTGATTGTGAGTATTTTTGTCAATCCTCTGCAATTTGGACAGAAGGAGGATTATCAACGCTATCCCCGGACTCTAGAGCAGGATCAGGAATTGTGTGTACAAGCTGGAGTTGATGCGATTTTTGCCCCTACTCCGGAAGAAATGGGAATTCCTCAGAAGAATATACAAAAAACTCAAGTTACACAAGTAATCCCTCCATCTGGTATGATAAGTAGCTTGTGTGGTAGATATCGGCCGGGTCATTTTCAAGGTATGGCGACAATTGTCACCAAGCTTTTCAATTTGGTACAGCCTGACCGAGCCTACTTTGGTCAAAAAGATGGCCAGCAACTGGCAATTATTAAGCGTCTGGTGGCTGATTTAAACTTGCCAGTTGAGATTGTTGCTTGTCCAACGGTGCGGGAAGCGTCTGGCTTGGCTTTGAGTTCTCGTAATCAATATTTGACTGCAACAGAAAAAGAGCAGGCAACAGTGTTATATAAAGGCTTGCAGCAAGCTGAAGCGGCGTTTCGTGCTGGCGATCGCAACAGCAGCCAGCTGGTGGCATTGGTGTGGCAAGAAATCGCAAAGATCAGCACTGTCTATGTTGAATATATTGAATTGGTGGAACCAAATACATTGATGTTTTTAGCAAAAGTTGACGAGGAAGGAATGCTGGCGATCGCAGCCCGTCTTGGTTCTACACGGTTAATTGATAATACCATTTTGTGCGATGTCTACGACGGGCTACGCCAACCTATCATCGCTATTGATGGGCCAGCTGGTGCTGGTAAATCTACGGTAGCTCGCCAAGTGGCAACCCAGTTAGGTTTAGTGTACTTAGATACGGGTGCTATGTACCGTGCAATCACCTGGCTGGTGCTGCAAAAAGGTATTGCTATTGATGATGAATGTGCGATCGCTCAATTAGCCAACCAGTGTAAAATTGAACTTACTCCCAGTCATAATCTGGAAACTCCTGTGCGAGTGTGGATTAATGATACAGATGTGACTCAAGAAGTTCGCACCATTGAGGTAACATCACAAGTATCTGCGATCGCTGCTCAAAGTGCAGTCCGCAAAGCACTGGTAAAACAACAGCAAAGCTGGGGTAAACGAGGTGGTTTAGTAGCTGAAGGCCGGGACATTGGTACTCATGTTTTCCCTGATGCAGAAGTTAAAATCTTCTTAACTGCTTCTGTTGGGGAACGTGCACGCCGTCGTCAGCAAGACTTTACAAAACAAGGTCAAGCTGAAGTGAGTTTAGAAAAACTTGAACGGGATATTGCAGAACGCGACTACAAAGATAGCACTCGCAAAATTTCTCCCTTGCAAAAAGCAGCAGATGCGGTAGAAGTTGAAACAGATGGACTTAGCCCCTCTGAAGTAGCAATGCAAATTGTTAATTATTACCAAAGGTGTGTATCTCAGTTGTAATTTCAATAATTTCTTGTTGGTCTAAAATTTGAATAGGCAGGAAGCAGGAATTTTGAATTGTTCCCTATTCCCTGCTCCCTGTTGTAGATATTCAAATGGACATGAGATCAGGTAAGAATTAGAAATATTCAATAGCCTATAAATAACTTTTGTATTCAAAAATACAGATAGTTTGAATAATCCTTCATCTAACCAAAGATAGATGAAAAAAATCCCAAAAATCAGCAACTATAAACAACTCTCCATCATATAAGTTGAGATTAACTGTCAAATATTCAATTCCTTACCAAAGTTGGTAAAATTCCAAAATAACAAGAATGTGCTGTTGCTCTTTAATTAACTTTAACCTATCCTTGGGAAAAACTGATTATACTGGATATGTGCATTTTGGGGAACCATTATTTATGAATGAAATTCTGTAAAGCACTAGTTGACCGTGCCAATTTTGGACTTTATCCCAGCTGGAAAAAAGAGAGCAGCAGATTAAAAACCGCCAACCCTGATGAAATTGTACTTTCTCAATTTTTAATTTTTAATTGGTGTTGAGATTTTAGATTGAGGTGGTTCAATTTAGTAGTAAAATAACCATGTTAAGTTTTATATCCCAGTATTAAGGATGTAAAACTGCTGAATAGAAAACCTGTAATTTCCTGAATTTCGGCAATAGCTTTCAATTGGAAAACAGTAAAGAGAGGACTTTAAAACATGGCATTTACACAGCTGCCCCTACCTTTCGATTTTAATGCTCTAGAGCCTTATGGCATGAAAGGTGAAACCTTTGAGTATCACTATGGTAAGCATCACAAAGCTTATGTAGATAACCTCAACAAACTCACCGATGCTACAGAACTTGCTGATAAGTCCCTCGAAGAAGTAATCCAAATTTCCTTCAAGGACTCCTCTAAAGTTGGTATCTTCAACAACGCGGCTCAAGTTTGGAACCACACCTTCTTTTGGAACTCACTCAAACCCGCAGGTGGTGGCACACCCACAGGCGAACTAGCTGCTAGGATTGACAAAGATTTTGGTAGCTTTGACAAATTCAAAGAAGAATTCTCTACCGCCGCTGCAACCCAGTTTGGTAGCGGTTGGGCTTGGTTGATTGATGATGGTGGCATACTCAAGGTGATCAAGACACCCAACGCAGAGAACCCCCTAGCCCATGGTAAAAAGGCACTTCTCACCCTAGACGTTTGGGAACACGCCTACTACATCGACTACAGAAATGCTCGTCCAGCATTCATCAAAAATTTCCTAGATCAATTGGTTAACTGGGAATTTGCTGCTGCAAATCTAGCTGGTTAATCCACTTTTGATGTAAGGCTATCCATTTACAGTCCCCATGTCTACCCAGGCAGGGGATTTTTGACTCTGGTACAATTTAGGAACTGCAACTATACTAAAAACGGTTTAAAAGTGTCATTCTGAACGTTTGCGGAGCGTCTCTGAAATAGATAGTGAAGAATCTCAGAGCCTACACCACGCTCCGGGTTCACGCAGTGTCCCGAAGGGATAGGCTTTAACCTCTGTGTTTCTTTTTGATTCTCTTCAATATGATTCAGTATAGCACCCATTTTTGGGTGTTAAAAATCTATCCTCATTTCCTTTTACCATAGATTATTACTATTCCATAGATTATTACTATTTACTATTCCATAGATTATTACTATTTTGGTGATATCTAATTGTATTGGGTTTACATCCACCTTATAAACGTCCACACACAGATTATGGTGTAGCTGAAAATTGTCAAACTTGGGTCAATTACTGTAGCATGACTAAATGATTGTGTCAGTCGCACGATAATTGAATTTCCAAGATGGAACAGACTAATAGCTCAAAATCCGCACGCGAACGTTTCAATATTTCCAAATTGGCTATTGACTTTTCGTGGTTGACTGTATGTTTTTGGATAGGTGTAACGGTAGCTGGAGTTTTGGCCTTCAGTTCCCTCAAATATCCTTTGTGTTGTGTCGAGATATTACCTTTCCGGTGGTGGTGGTCGCCCAAGCACCGCTGACATTAGCCCTGGATACAGAGGACAAACTCACTAAACCAATAGAAGAAAGCCTAAAATCACTGGCAGGACTAGACAATATTCGTTCTTCAAGTTATCCTGGTCAAACTGCCGTTAGCTTGTCATTTCCTGTAGGAACGAATTTAGAAAAATCGACTAGCAACACCGAAAATATAGTTAAGCAGTTGAAATTGCCTAAATAGGCAAATTATAAAATAATTCCTCTGAACTTGAATGAGTGAGCAGCTGTTAGCTATGCGATTGAGAGTAAATCAGGAAATTTAAATGATTTACAGAAACTGGCAAAATATAAAATAGTGCCAGCGATCACACAAATACCAGCAGTCCTGAAAATCTCACTGCTAGGAGATGGGAACACCGCACCTCCACCCACAGCTACCGCTGGACTCCCATCACTAGGTACATTAGTCAGATTTAACAGCAAAGATACCCTAGCATTTCAAGTCATTAAAAAAGGTAATGCTAACACATTAGAAGTGGTGAGTCGGGTAGAGAAAGAAGTGCAGAAACTGAGGACTAGCCTCAAAGATGTCACCCTCACCCTCGCTGCTACTCAAGCTGAATATATCCGCAATGCTACCGATTCCAGCATAGATGCACTGATCGAACCAATGATTTTATCTGTGGTGGTGATCTTTCCATTTTTGTGGAACTGGGAAGCTACTCTAATTTCTGCTTGAGCAATTTCCATTTCTTTGTTAGGGACATTTATCGTCATGGCGATCTATGGCTTTAACTTAGAAACAATTACCCTTTTGGCTTTAGCTTTGGTAATTGCTTCTATTGTAGATGATGCCATTGTTGATGTCGAAAACATCATGTGCACATTGATGATGGGGAAACTCCGCGCCAAGCAGCCCTGATAGCTACTAATGACATTGGTTTAACTGTCACCGCAGGCACTTTCACAGCAGTTGCGGTATTTCTGCCTATTGGTTTGATGGGTGGCGTAGTTGGCCAATTCTTCAAACCCTTTGGCATCAATGTTTCCGCAGGCATGCTCACCTCTTTATTAGTGGCGCGGACTTTATCCCCTCCCCTGTACTGGCAATTTATTGGCTCAAACCCTCAAAATCTAACTCTCCTCTGCAAGAAAATAAGCTTGGGTGCGGATTCGACCAAATTTACTACAACTTGCTCGCCTGGTCATTAAACCACTGTTGGCTAGTTGTGGGTTTAGCCATTCTCAGTTTAGTTGCTGGTTTAGCCCTGATCCCCCTAATTCCTAAAGGCTTTATTCCCAAACTTGACCGAGGCGAATTCAATATTGTCTATACCTCTCCCTTGCCTAGTGTTCCTGATCCCCGACAATTGGCTCAAGCAGGACAAGGACAACTACCAGAACCAGGAAGGCTAACGGGACAAGCAGAAACGAACATAAGAGGACAAATAAATTCCTCTGCTTCTGCTGCTTTCGCTGCTTTATCATCTCCAATTCCTATTCTTAATCCTTTAAATGATTCTCTGGATGTTGCTAAGAAACTGGAAGCAGTGGTGAGAAAGTCTCCTGATATGGAAACTGTGTTTATTACTGTGGGTTCACGTGAAGGTGAGCCGAATAAAGGGACGTTGTATGTCAAGCTGAAAAAAGAACGTCAAATTTTGACTTCAGCTTTGCAGGATCAACTGCATTCTGATTTGCCTAATATACCTGGTGTTACTACAAGTGTAGAAGATATTCAATTTGTGGATACTGGTGGGCAGAAACCTTTACAGTTGGCTTTGCAAGGTGATAATCTGGCAGCTTTAAATAAAACCGTGAAGGAAATTAAAGCACGAGTGGAGAAATTACCAGGTTTTGCAGAGTGACTGTGACAGGTGAAGCTAATCAACAAGGTAATGTTTTTCAGATTGAACGGTTGAATAATCAAAGGGTCCCTTATATCAGTGCTAATCTGGGTGCAAATTTAACTTTGGGTGATGCAACTGATCAGGTGGTGGCTGAAGCTAAAGCTGTTATACCTGGTGGTGTTTCTTTGAATTTGGGTGGTGATTCTGCTCCTCAAAATGAGGTATTTGTCTGCTTTGTGTATTATCGGTGTATTAATTTAGCTGTTTAAAAGTTGGGTAGACCGATAGTTATTAGAGACGTCCGAAAATTTACAAAGTATTCTCTGCCTGGCTGTCCATAGTGTTAAGATTAGGAGAGAGGCAAGGAAAGAATCAGGGCTGGGAATATTAACTGATAGAAACTATCCATGAAGATGTTGATAACTAATTCATAACTGACCTCATATCCA
>CAKZGI010000243.1 GCA_936914905.1 uncultured Trichormus sp.
GGGATGGTTAACTCTGCCTTCCAGACACCTTCTTTAATCCCTCTAGCTTAGACCTCAATCCTTACATAAAAAGTTTATCTAAGCTGAATAAGCTTGGTTCTGATTTCTGTTGTTTACACTTTGTGTATAACACTCATAAAACTTATAGAGTTTCTACCCCAGATTTCAATCCGCTTTTACTGGAGCTTTTTCATAAGCGCACAAGCAATGATGAAAGGGGGATAGGGTGTAGGGAATCCCATCATTAAAATCAGGGGTTTCAAATGAGGACTTTGTATTTTTGGCGCTGCGCGTCTGGAGCCACATTTTTTTCTTCTCCATCAATAATAGGACTTACGCAAGTGTCACAATCAAGTATCTTGTAGGGTTGGTCAGACCTATATATTGGTTAATATCAACAGATTTTCGGCATCTTATGCACCCTGCTAATATACCAGTTGCGTAAGTTCTGAATAAAATTAAAAGGCTTGTAACTTTTATGATCCACGATAAGCTATCTTTTCCTACACCCCATACCCTCTTTTCGGTCAGCACCCTACTAAGTATGCCAGTTGTGTAAGTTTTGTATTATTTCAATTTCTTTGTTAAAAAATCACCTCCAGCAAAGGTCAATCACTGGAGGATAGAATCAAAGACATTGGAATGTGGACTAGTCTTGATCTAAATTTATCTTGATCACAAACTTATGCACTCTATCTGAAGAGAATATTTTTTAGTCATATTGCATACATCCAAGGAAAGATTTTCAGGATTTTCCGGGGTATATAAAAATTATTTTGAATAGAGGTGACAGGACTTTATACTGAACCCTCTATACCAAAAATCGGGCATCAATATAATTGATGCACTAAAGAAACCGCTTTGGGACTCCCTAAAGCGGTTTCCTTAGTAAATGTCCAATCATCAATCACTAATGCTGTTTGAAGAGTAAAATCAAAAAAGACCCCCGGTTGTAGACCGAGGGATTCTGCAAGTCGGAATTATCGCACAAAGACATTCGCGCATCTAGGATAGCAATGCAACAGATAGAAAATCTGCCAAAATGCCAAGAAACCAAAAATTACTATTAACTGCTGAATATTTAATATTTAAAGAGAAAATATACCTGTACATTTTTTGTAAACAAAATTATTCTGGATTTGCTACTGGAAAATATAAATCAATAATAACAGCATTATTTTGATAAAAATCCCCACAATGCGAGAACTATACCCACTCATTCCACCCTACCGAGAATATTATTTACAAGTTTCTGACTTGGACACAATTGATTTTGAAGAATCAGGGAATCCACTTGGTAATGATTAATTTGCCGCAGTTTTTGCGCGGATTGAATGCCATCATTTTATGAATCGTGGGTTTTTTGCAACTGATAATCAATTATTAGCCAATGTTCACTCCATCCGCCATATTCCTAGTCTAATTGTGCAAGGACGCTATGATATTGTTTGTCCGACGGTATCTGCTTGGGAATTGTATCAAGCTTGGCCAGAAGCAGAATTCATCGTAGTTCCTGATGCTGGACATTCCATGAGTTAACTAGGAATACGTACCGCTTTAATTTATGCTACAGATAGATTTCCTAAAAAAGTTGAAAACTAGCAATATTTTTAAAATATCTTTTGGGCACTCAAAACTTATAACTCAAAATTTGGATTTCCGTATTCTCAGATAACATTTTCGAGTTAATAGCCACCGTATTACCATTACTCCGTTTCACATTTACACCAGGCATCAAATTAAGAAAATCATCAACTGGTGTAATCTCACAATTAGCTACATCAGCCGCCTGGGTGCGATAATGGGTAGGAATTACCAACTTGGGATTCAATACTCCCACAGCCTGTTTTGCTTGCTGAGCATTGTAAGCTTTAGCACTACCCCCAACGGGAACAAATGCCACATCAGGACGACCCAATAGGATTTTTTGCTCAATGCTAATAGGTGCAGCTGCGCCCCCTAAATGTACAATATTTATTCCTCCTTGAGTCCACTTCCAAGCAGTATTTTTACCGAATTGCTTGCCACCTTTCCGGTCATGATCTATGGAGATTCCCTGAAACTTAATACCTTTAAATTCATAAACACCCGGTTCATAAATCAGCTTGGGATTTCCTGGTAAATCCTCTACTGCTCCTTCATCCAGTAGTTGACTGCTAATAAATACCAAATCAGCTGCAACTTTTGGAGGACGATATCCAGCCGTACAACCAACAGTCCGAAATGGGTTGACGAGAATTTTCACACCACCAGCAGTAAATAGAAAGCAAGTGTGACCCAACCATTGAACAGATACAACACTGGACTGGGCATTAACTGGAAGGTTAGAACTTAAATTAGCAACTAATGCCGTCACTAAAACTGCTCCAGCATAAACCATCAACTCTCGTCGTTTCATGAATCACTCTCTCGACTGTAATTGTTCTAGAAAATTCCGCAGTAAATGCTTACCCGAAGAAGTAAGCACACTCTCTGGATGAAACTGGACTCCCTGAATATGAGGATAGTTCCGGTGTTGTACTCCCATAATTGTTCCATCTTCCACCCAAGCGGTAATTTCTAATACTTCCGGGCAAGTTTCGCGGTCAATCACCAAACTATGATATCTGGTGGCGCTAATGGGATTTTCTAATCCTTGAAAAACCCCAAGTCCCTTGTGAGATACCAAAGAGGTTTTACCATGCATCAATTCTGGTGCAGAAACGATTTTACCACCGAATACCTGACCAATACTTTGATGTCCTAAACAAACACCCAAAATCGGTAAACTAGATCCTAGTTTTGCAATTACATCTAGAGAAATTCCTGCATCTTCTGGACGACCAGGCCCAGGAGAAATTACCACTGCATCGGGATTAAATGCCCGAATTTCATCTACGGTAGTCTTATCGTTACGAAAAACTTTCAACTCAGCAGCCATTGGGAAATCTGCGGCTAGTTCTCCCAAATACTGCACTACATTATATGTAAAGCTATCGTAATTATCAATAACTATAATCACAACTTTTACCTAATACCATTTTAAATGGTAGACGTTCGTGAGCCTCAGTGGAACAATTAATTTTGGATTGGTAATCCCTTTTGGTGTCAGGTTGGGAGTAGAACCATCTATCGCAATCATTTTTTTAATTTGTCCAATTTACCCAGATTAACAATTGCCATCTTTAATTTGAGCATCTCTACATCAAAGATAGACAAAGCCTGTTTCTGACAATTTTAAATAATATGGGAAAGGGTTGATTGATAAACATCTTCTAAAGAGCAGTCATGATTAAAGCTACTAGGGGCGGGGCTAAAAGTGTAGCAGCTACTAATAATGATACCCAAGCAGATACAAGCACAGCACCAGCAGCACAGTCTTTAGCAACTTTGGCCAAGTCATGGTAAGTTTGCTTAACTGTTAAATCAACCAGAGACTCAATAGCTGTATTCACTAACTCCAAGGTCAAAACTAAACCACTAGTGATAGCGATTATGGATATTTCTACTGGTTCTAGATGTAAAAACAGACTTAAACCAATAGCAAAAGCACAGACAGCTACATGAATACGAAAATTGCGTTGAGTTTGAAAGCTATAGCTGATTCCCGCCCACGCATACTTAAAACTAACAAATAAATTAGAGGCTATCTGCCAGGAAAGTTCCCGTTCTTTGGACACAAGGGTTGATAAGCGGTTTGGTGTAGGTGGTGGTGAAAGGTGCTGGGACATAGGCTAGACAATACAAATATTATAAAGTGGAAATTTTGGTCAAGTAATTTTAGATTTTGGATTTTAGATTTTTATTACCTCTAATAGGATAAACGGGACGTTTGTTAGATCAGAAAGTAAAATCAAAAAATCTAAAATTGCTGATCAATTTTAAGGGGGCAATTAAACTTTGACGCAATTTTAAAGAATTTGTGACAAAAATAATTTCAAAATCGCCACCAAGAGCAAAAATTTGAGACACACTTATTATGTTAAGTTAATAAAAATACCTGCCGCATCAAGTAATATAACTTGTTGTTTTAACATTTGCATCAAACTTTCTTCATCAGGATGATCCCAGCCGACTAGATGCAATAAACCATGAGCAGTTAACCAAGCTAACTCTGTCATTAAACTATGTTCTTGGTGTTGAGCCTGACGCTGTGCTGTATCTATAGATACTATAATATCACCTAAGTAAAAAGGTTGAGAAGCAAGCATTTCCTCGCTTTGGGGAAAATCTGTCTCTAAGGAAGCAAAGGCTAAAACATCTGTGGGTTTATTCTGTTGACGGTATTGGGCATTGAGTTGCTGAATTTGAGTATCGTTTGTCAAACGCAGCCCTATTTCGTAACTTAGTGCAGGTGGCAGATCAGGCGTAAGGATTTCCAACCATTTATCAAACCAGGTTTCCCAGGTATAATCAGATACTAAAAGCTGATTATCTTCTATGTTTACCACCACTGCTGGAGTAGATTCTTGAAAACAACTTTCTACATATAATTCGACTTTAGGAGGCACAAAATCTCCTCAGTTAGCGAGTTAGGTAAGCAAGACCGACGAGCATAGCTAATAGCCCTACTGCAGTTAGTCCAAAATGTTTGAGGGAAGTTCCACCCTTTCTCACCATGTTTCGCATGGCAAGTTTCACATAGCTGGGCTTAGGTTCGGTTGAAGGAGAATTGCTCATAATTTTTTCACAATAATCTCTATTGATAACTTTAACAGGTATTTTTAGTGAAAATCGATTATGTATACTTTAAGAAAAGTCGTGCTATTAGATACCCGGTTCCTTGAAGAAATCGGGTATCTTGCTCTTATTGATGATGTATGTGTTCTTGCCGATCACCAACAATTATCCAGAATTACTGTCTACTAATTGATTTTCTTGCCTTAGATAGGCTTGGATGAAAGCATCAATTTCGCCGTTCATGATATCCGTAATGGCAGTTGTCTCCGTATTAGTACGCAAATCCTTAACCATCTGGTAAGGATGAAACACATAGTTACGAATTTGGTTTCCCCAGGAAGCTTCCACCATATCACCACGAATTTCAGCAATTTCTTGGGCGCGTTGTTCTTGGGCTATGACCAACAGCTTGGCTTTGAGACGAGCCAGGGCTTTTTCTTTGTTTTGTAGCTGAGAACGTTCTTCTGTACAACGCACAGCCAGTCCAGTGGGTAGGTGAACTATCCGTACTGCTGTTTCTACTTTATTGACATTTTGCCCACCTTTACCACCAGAACGAGTTGTGGTAATTTCCAAATCCTTCTCTGGAATTTCCAACTTGACGGTGTTGTCTATTTGTGGCATTATTTCAACCCCAGCAAAACTGGTTTGACGCTTACCGTTAGCGTTGAAGGGGGAAATTCTGACTAAGCGATGAGTACCAGTTTCGGAACGCAAGTAGCCATAGGCATAACGACCAGTAATTTCTAGGGTGGCTGATTTAATTCCGGCTTCGTCACCTTCTGATTCTTCTGCTAATGTCACCTTGTAACCGTGCGCTTCAGCCCAACGGGTATACATCCGCATCAGCATAAATGCCCAGTCTTGAGCATCTGTACCACCTGCACCTGCGTTAATGGTTAAAACTGCGCCTTGAGAGTCGTATGGGCCAGAAAGTAACTGTTGTAATTCCCACTGGTCAAGTTCACGATTAAGCTTGATCATGGTAGATTCCGCTTCTTGCAGGAGTGATTCGTCGGTTTCTAACTCTAGTAGCTCAATGACTGCTCTGGTATCTTCTAAGTTGGCGTGCCACTGATAATATTGTTCTAGGTGGGATTTAAGATCGTTTAGTTCTTGCAGTGTTTGTTGTGCTTGGGTTTGGTCGTCCCAAAATTCTGGTTGGGCTGATACTTGTTCTAAATCGTGAATTTTGGCTTTGAGTGCAGGTACGTCAAAGATAGTCCTGGGTTTTACCCAGGCGGCCAGACAACGTTTCGATTTCGCGTTTGAGTTCTAGGACTTCCATTTTATTTGCTCAAGTTTATAGTTTTTGACTACTGTTTACAGTGCACTGATTTGAGCAGATCACTTTTTAATTTTATTGGTATTTTTAATTATAGCTGTACTTGGGCAAATTATCGAATGTAAGTAATTGACATGATCAATTTAGACCAAATGACTGTTATTGTACCTCGTTTATCCCCTGCTATTGATGGAGTAGGAGACTATGGGCTAAATTCAGCTCGAAAGATGCGTCACTATTTTAGTGTAATTACTGAGTTTTTGATTGGGGGTCCAAATTGGTCTGGACAAGATTTCATAGAAGGATTTCCTGTTAAGCAGGTAGGGACTGAGTCCCAGACTGATTTCTTAGAAAGATTACTTTATGATCAGAATTCACAACAAACTGTACTGTTGCATCATGTTGGTTATGGTTATGCTTGCTTATGGTTATGCAAGGAGAGGTTGTCAGGTTTGGTTGGTGGCTGGTTTAGAAAAGTGGCGAACAGGGGCAAATAACTGCTGTTTAGTGACTATGTCCCATGAAATCTATGCTTTTGGGGCGATTTGAACTAGTCAGTTTTATATATCACTACTATACTATAAAGAAATTTAGCAGCGCGTTTGGTAATACAGTGATCGCTATATTACCAGCAAACAAGGATATGCTGAGATTATTAGTAACTTCAGCAAAGGAAAACACTGTGATATTCCCGCTTTACCAGTTTTTTCTAATGTGGGTGAACCAGAATATCTCACCCCGTTATCAGAAGGTTCTCGGCGGGTAGTATTTGGTGGTGGTGGATCCCGTTCTCGGGTTTATCAAAAATCGCAATTAGCATTACAGTGGACTTGTGATGAATTGGAAATTGAGGAAATATTTGGATCTCCTCTGGATTTTGAAATTTTCCCAATTAATAATATTCCCGTTACTTGCTTAGGAATTAAGTCCGCTTCAGAAATCAGCAGTGTATTATGAACTTCCCTGGTCAGTTTTTTTAATTACCCGTTGGAATATTTGACAAAATCAACAATATTTGCTGCTTACTGCGCTCACAAATTGTTGCCTATAGGTATTTAGATGGTTTGGTAGCAGGAAAAAATTACTGGTTGGGAGACAGGTATCAACAGAAAATGAATATATCAGACGGACAGATAGTAGCGGATAATACTTATAAGTGGTATGAAAAGCATAATTTATCAGCGCAAGCTCATACCTTTATGAATTACATCTGCTTTCAGCAATAATCTCAAATCTGTTCCAATTTCCCTTTTATGTATTACAAGCCTACATAAGTAATAGGTTTCGATAGAATGGTGAATAGACTTAAAATAGATGATACTGATTCAGTGTAATTCCCCATGACCATGAACCGCCGCTACCACATTACTACCTTCGGTTGCCAAATGAATAAAGCCGATTCAGAGCGCATGGCTGGCATATTAGAGAAAATGGGCTTTGAATGGTCAGAAGATCCCAATGATGCAAATGTAATTCTCTATAATACTTGTACAATTCGGGATAATGCGGAGCAGAAAGTTTATTCTTACTTGGGTAGACAAGCAAAACGTAAACATGAACAGCCTGATTTAACTTTAGTCGTTGCTGGTTGTGTTGCCCAACAAGAAGGTGAGGCACTATTGCGGCGTGTGCCAGAATTAGATTTGGTGATGGGTCCTCAACACGCTAACCGCCTCAAAGAGTTGCTGGAGTCGGTTTTTGATGGGAACCAAGTTTTGGCGACTGAGGAAGTGCATATTCTAGAAGATATTACCCAACCGCGTCGGGATAGTCAGGTGACAGCTTGGGTAAATGTGATTTATGGTTGTAATGAGCGTTGTACTTATTGTGTAGTTCCCAACGTGCGTGGTGTGGAACAATCTCGGACACCGGCAGCTATTCGCGCCGAAATGGAAAAATTAGGCAGAAATGGTTATAAGGAAGTTACTCTGTTGGGTCAAAATATTGATGCTTATGGCAGAGATTTACCAGGAACAACTCCTGAAGGTCGTCATCTGCATACCTTGACGGATTTACTTTATTATATTCATGATGTCCCTGGTATTGAAAGGCTCAGGTTTGCTACTAGCCATCCCCGTTATTTTACAGAAAGATTAATCAAAGCCTGTGCAGAGTTGCCAAAGGTGTGCGAACATTTCCATATTCCCTTCCAATCTGGGGATAATCAGATATTAAAGGCGATGTCACGGGGTTATACCCATGAGAAATATCGGCGAATTATTGATAGTATTCGTCGTTATATGCCAGATGCGTCCATTAGTGGTGATGCAATTGTTGGTTTTCCGGGCGAGACAGAGGAACAGTTTGAAAATACTCTGAAATTAGTGGATGATATTGGTTTTGATTTATTAAATACCGCTGCTTATTCACCCCGTCCGGGAACACCTGCAGCTTTGTGGGATAATCAATTGAGTGAAGAAGTGAAGAGCGATCGCTTGCAAAGATTAAATCATTTAGTTAACGTCAAAGCAGCAGAGCGATCACAACGTTACTTTGGCCGAATCGAAGAAGTCCTAGTAGAAGACCAAAACACCAAAGATAAAACACAGGTGATAGGACGCACAGGCGGAAACCGTCTGACCTTCTTCACAGGCGATATTAAAGAACTCAAAGGGCA
Source organism: uncultured Trichormus sp. (assembly GCA_936914905.1). GTDB lineage: Bacteria > Cyanobacteriota > Cyanobacteriia > Cyanobacteriales > Nostocaceae > Trichormus_B. Next base: position 8,562 of record CAKZGI010000243.1, read on the forward strand.
AATAGTCAAGGTGAAAATTACTGAAGTTCGCCCCTTTAGCTTGACTGGTGAACCTATAGGAGTACGGGAAGCAGTAACGATATGAGGGCATGGGGCATTGGGCATTGGGAAAAATTCTATCCTGCTTTCTGCCTCCTGCCTCCTGACTCCTAAAAAGATGATTTTTCTTGACCCGAAATGACTAGAATTAGTGTTGATGCTGGATAATGGGAAAGCCTTGACATTTATTCACCCATCTAGCCTAGAAAAAAACGAACTAATCACTATGCGAACTCACTATTGCGGCGAACTCCGAAAAAAGCATATTGGAGAAACTGTTACCTTGTACGGTTGGGTAGACCGTCGCCGCGATCATGGGGGCGTGATATTCTTAGATTTACGCGATCGCTCAGGCATTGTTCAAATCGTCAGCGATCCTCAACGCACCCGAGAATCCTACGAACCAGCCAACGCCATACGCAATGAATACGTTGTAGAAATTACTGGTAGAGTAACCCAACGTCCCGCAGAATCCCTGAATCCCCGCATCCCTACCGGTGAAGTAGAAATATACGCCGATAAAATTGAACTCCTCAACGCTGTTCGCAAACAGTTACCTTTTCAGGTTTCCACCGCAGACACAGAAACAGTGCGGGAAGACTTGCGGTTAAAATATCGTTATTTAGACTTGCGAAGGGAACGCATGGCGCAAAATATGCAACTGCGTCACCAAGTAGTCAAAGCAATGCGTCGCTACTTGGAAGATACCGAAGGTTTCATCGAAATCGAAACACCAGTTCTCACCCGTTCCACCCCAGAAGGTGCGCGAGATTATATCCTTCCCAGTCGCGTTAATGAAGGTGAATGGTTTGCCTTACCTCAATCACCACAACTATTTAAGCAAATATTGATGGTATCGGGCATGGATAGATACTATCAAATTGCGCGATGTTTCCGTGATGAGGACTTACGTGCAGACAGACAACCAGAGTTTACACAATTAGACATGGAAATGAGTTTCATGTCTGAAAATGAAATTATTGAACTCAACGAAAAATTAGTTTGTCACATTTTCAAAACAGTAAAAGAAATTGATTTACCTCATCCTTTTCCTCGTCTCACCTATAAAGAAGCGATGGATAAATATGGAAGTGATAAACCCGATACCCGCTACGCTTTGGAATTAGTTGATGTTTCCGATGTTTTAAAAGATTCTGGCTTCAAAGTTTTTAACGATGCTATTTCCAAAGGCGGTATAGTTAAAATTCTTCCCATTCCCAACGGGAACGATGCAATTTCTAATGTTCGCATTAAACCCGGTGGAGACATTTTCAGAGAAGCAGCAGAAGCTGGTGCGAAGGGTTTAGCTTATATTCGCATTCGAGAAAATGGAGAAATTGACACCATTGGGGCAATTAAAGATAATTTAACACCAGAACAAAAACAGGAAATTATCACCCGCACAGGTGCAAAAGCAGGTCATCTATTATTGTTTGCAGCTGCTAATGCTGGTACTGTAAATAAAACTTTAGATAGAATTCGCCAGTTTGTAGCTAGAGAATTTAATTTAATTCCACCAGATAAAATTAACTTCCTCTGGATTACAGAATTTCCAATGTTTGAATGGAATGCTGATGAAAAAGGGTTGGAAGCATTACACCACCCATTTACAGCACCCCATCCTGATGATTTGCAAGACTTAAAAACCGCCCGCGCTCAAGCTTATGATTTGGTATTTAATGGGTTTGAAGTTGGTGGTGGAAGTCTGCGAATTTATAAGCGAGAAATTCAAGAACAAGTGTTTGAAGCTATTGGTTTATCACCAGAAGACGCACAAAACAAATTTGGATTTTTGTTAGAAGCTTTTGAATATGGTACACCTCCTCATGGTGGCATTGCTTACGGTGTAGATCGTTTGGTAATGTTGTTAGCAGAGGAAGAATCAATTCGTGATGTCATTGCTTTCCCGAAGACTCAACAAGCACGTTGTTTATTAACAGATGCACCTTCAGGTGTGGATACCAAGCAGTTGAAAGAACTGCACGTTGCTTCGACTTTTAAACCAAAAGCTTAAGTAATTACAACTAATTACAACTTTTGTTATTCCCTCTGCTAAGTTTTTGTAGGGGGTTTATTTTTGTTAGAAAAACGATTTATTTCCCCAGATACGCAGAGGTACAGAGAAAAATGCAAGAGTATGGTTAAGGTTAATCATGTAATGTCTGTACTTTCTATTCAACTGACAGTGTGTTCAATCAATCAAACATCTATTCATCGGTTTTCGTCAGTTCATTAAACAACAAAAAAGATGATCAATAAACCGAACTTCAAAGCTGCTTACTCCGTTGAAATTATAGAACCATAGTTGAGTTAAATTTAGGACTTTAAATCTCAGGTAATCTTAATTAAATCTAGTTAAATTCAGGTATTCAAAAACTTGAAGCTCTATGATGAGCACTTTAAGAATTCTAGGCGTTTAATAAGATATCAATTTCTATAAAGGGCCACACCTGTCCTATTCCTACATCTCCCATAAGCGGACTGACAAGTCATTTCGCTTTTTAAGATTACTTTACACTATCTTGACGATATCTACTATGTGTTGGATATACCAAGTATCGAACAAACCTGTTGTTTACTCTTTTTGAGCATTAGCCTGCTTCTTTTCTAAACGTTGGAATAATTTACTGACAGGAGATTCCAACTCTTGATTTCGTTTTTGTATAGACTCAATAAGTGGAATATTATTCTTGAAGTCTGGAAAATTGATGGCAAAATTGCCTGGAATACGCAATGGTCTTAAATGTCCACCTTTTAAATCTTCTTTAAAACCTTCAGGTGGTTTTTTTAAATCATTCTCGAACCACTGACAAGTTGATAAAGCAAGTTTATCTGTTTGGAATTAATTTAACCCCAGGATATTAAATAGGTAAGGATTGAGGTGGTGGGGTATTGACAAGTGTGATAGGTGAGGCAGAATAT
>CAKZGI010000244.1 GCA_936914905.1 uncultured Trichormus sp.
AACATCTTCATGGATATTTCCTATCAGTTACTATTCCCAACCCTGATTCTTTCCTGGTCTCTGTCCTAATCTTAAGACTATGGAGAGCCAGATACAGACTGCTTTGTGAATTTTCGGATGTCTCTATTCTGATTTAATAAAATTTAGATCAATTAGTTCTGTAAAAATCTTTATTTCTATTTCTGTGTCAATGTTGAGATGATATTTTTCATAAAGGTCTATTAATTTTATTAAGTCTGTCATATATCGTTGAGCATGAGGAACATTAGGATGGATAAAATTGATAACATTATTAAGTTCGTGAGCTATTCCCGCAACAAGTTTCCCCAAGCTAAACATTTTTTCTTTTTGAATTTGATCTTCCTAGTTGATAATGGCAACTGATTTTTTATGAGTTTTTTAAGGTAAAAACCTGTCTAAAGCAGCTTTGAGTTGGGCTATTTCTACATCTATATTACCTTCTTGTGCTGCTCTACCTATACACTCGGTTAAATGTTCATCTAAAACAATCCGTGCTACTTTATCCAATGCACCTCTAACAGCGGCAATTTGTAATAAAACATCAGGACAAGGAGTATTTTGTTGTATCATTGTTTTGATACCACGAATATGTCCTTCTATTCGTGAAAGTCGGTTAACAATACGCCGTAAAGATTCTTCACTATGTATATGAGGATGAACGGATTCGCCTTCCACCGGAGTATGATATGTATGTTCGTGGTTGTGATCCTGATGGTGATGGTGTGTGTGTTCTGCTTTCTGAGATGAAGATGAGGATTCTTCTGTTAATCGGTTTGATCCATTCATGAGTGATCACAGTTTTGGTATTATTTCAGATCCTAACCTAGAGCGCCTATAGAGATTTTAGATTTTGGGTTTTGAATTTGAGGTTGGTGGAATAACCGAACCTAGTATTGGCAAATTTCCATAATAGCCTGGTTGCTGAATGTTCCAGTAACTTGATTAAAGATGGTCATTAAATCAAAATATCATTTTTGTAATCTCTTATTCTTGTTCCCTACACTCTACACCCTGTCTTTGATTAGGTTGTGACTATGCAAATTTTCAAATTACCCCGGTCTATACGCCAAGTTAGTACCCATGTTTTAGCGATTCTTCTAGGAGTGTTGCTGACGGTTACTTCTTTGGAAGTTTTACCATCTCAAGCTGAACCTGCTCCTGCTCTGGTTGCTCAAAAATCATCTCCTGCGGCTATTGGTAATAGTAGTTTTGTGACGGCTGCAGTGAATCGTGTTGGATCCGCTGTGGTCAGGATTGATACAGAACGGACGATTACTCGTCGTACTGATCCTTTGATGGATGACCCGTTTTTGCGGCGGTTTTTTGGTGATGGGTTTCCTCAACAGTCACCGACTGAACAATTACGCGGTCTGGGTTCTGGGTTTATTTTTGATAAAAGTGGGATAGTTCTGACTAATGCTCATGTAGTTGATCAAGCTGATAAGGTGACAGTCCGCCTCAAAGATGGCCGCACTTTTGAAGGTAAAGTTAAAGGCATTGATGAAGTGACTGATTTGGCTGTGGTTAAGATTAATGCTGGTAATGACTTACCTATTGCTTCTTTGGGTTCTTCTCAGAATGTCCAGGTGGGAGACTGGGCGATCGCAGTGGGAAATCCTTTAGGATTTGATAATACTGTAACTTTAGGTATTATTAGTACCTTAAAACGTTCTAGCGCCCAAGTGGGAATTAGTGATAAACGTTTAGATTTCATTCAAACTGATGCTGCTATTAACCCTGGTAACTCCGGTGGTCCTTTATTAAATGCTCAAGGAGAAGTGATTGGGATCAATACAGCGATTCGTGCAGATGCTATGGGGATTGGGTTTGCAATTCCTATTGATAAAGCTAAGGCGATCGCAACTCAATTGCAACAACATGGTAAAGTTGCTCACCCCTATTTGGGCGTACAAATGGTGACATTGACACCCCAGTTAGCGCAACAAAATAACATTGATCCAAATTCCATGTTTGAGATTCCAGAAGTGCGGGGCGTTTTGGTGATGAGGGTTGTACCCAGTTCTCCTGCTGCTACTGCGGGTATGCGTCGCGGAGATGTCATTGTTCAAATTGATGATCAAGCAATTACAAGCGCCGATCAATTGCAAAGGGTAGTAGAAGATAGTCGTCTAGGTCAAACTTTCCAGCTAAAAGTGCAACGAGGTAATCAGACACAAATACTTTCAGTGCGTACTGCTGAGTTGAAAGATATTCAGTAGGTAGAAGGGAACAGGTGATAGGTGACAGAAGGCAAGAGACAAAAGGTATTCTTCCCCTACACGCTACACCCTTTCTTCACTGGCTAACTTGATTAAATTATCCAATTCTTGCTGCATTTGGTTTTTGACTAATTCATAGCATTTATTAACATAAGTGCGATCACTTGCCGCTTCTTTTCCATAGCGTTCAAAAACTATGGGTGGACAAACCCTGGTATACATCCGCACAGGCAAAGGAATATTAGGCAGAGGCCCGACAGCTAAACCCCAAGGTAATCCCAAATAAACAGGAAATACTAAGGGATCTACATCAAAAAGCCAAGGCATACCCCATTTATGAAATCGCCGCATAATTTTATACAAATCAGTCAACACAATCAAGGTGTCATGGGCTCCCCAGGAAATTGCTGGAACAATCGGTACATTTTCCCGCAGTGCTAGTTTTATAAAACCCTGACGGTCAGCGAAATAAATCTTGTCTCGCATTTGATGAGGTCGAAATACATCCTCTGCTCCACCAGGATAAACTAATACACTAGCTCCAGAACGCAAAGCAGCATAAGCCATTTTGGGATTAGCTATAATAGCACCGCCTTTCATAGCCATTTCTGCCGCTGGGGGAAAAACGTCCCAGACTTTCGGATGCATCAAACCGTAAATTGGTTTTTGGGTACCAAACCGACGCAACCAGTCGTACAGCATCATTGATGTATCCGGTGATGCGAGTCCCCCATTGTGAGAACCAACAAAGAGGACTTTTCCTTCTGGGATATTTTCCCAGCCACTAGTTTGGACTTGAAAATAGTAGTTATACAAAATGCCCAATATAGGCATGATATTTTCAATGAACTTGGGATCTCGCTTGTCCAAAGACCACCCTGGTTTTGTCTTCTGGGTATGTTTTAGTTGTAACATCGAGAGCTTTTGTTAAGATATATTACGAATCTTAAATCATTTCCGAAAAATCTTCAGTTGGGTGGGTATTAGCCACCAAAAACTTTTAACCTGTAACTACTCTCCAGTCCCTAGTCCCCAGGTTTCCAAGTACCGTGGAAGCTATGGGGAATAACGCTGGGTAATCCTATTTTACAAACTGGTTCTTCATCCAAGCGTGGGCTGCCCCCACCTAGGGTATCGCCATTAAATACCCAAACTTCGCTACTATCGGTATTACCATCATAAACCACAGTTAACACCCAACCTTGGTCAGAATTTTGATGATCAGGAGCATAAATAGGTTCAGAAGGATAAAGATTTTCACGTAAATTAGCTTCTGTCAGAGTTGCAGTTTGATGATCAAAACTAGCAACGCTATTTAATATTTCTCCCTTTGTATCTGTTCCTTCCCGAAAAATAGACATATAGCTATAACGAGAGAACTTACCCACATTTTTGCTAGGAACATGAAGAAATTCACAAGTTCTATTTAACAAAGTTTCAATTCCCGTTACTTTGCCAGTTTGCGGATTAATTTGTACCCGCGTCAAAGTAGTTTTAGCAACTGTTTGAGTTTCCCCGGTCGCTACTTGGCGCAAATATTCATTAGTTTGGAAATCTGCATATTTCGCAAAATCAACAATTACTGTACCGCTATCATCAACATAACCATTACCAAAATGCCACTGAAACCAAGGATCAGTTACACCACGACTGACTACAGACAAAGTTTCTCTATCAATCACTATAATCTTAGTTCCCTGATCCGGTTGCCAGGTTAAGGAATCACTATAGGTACTAGTTCCAAAGAGAACAGACCAAATATTTAACCGCACCGCAGGAGCAAAAAATACTAAATATTGTCCTGCTAACACAAAATCATGTATTACGGGAAAACCTTTTAAGGTCAAATTTGCTTTCTTGAGAATCTTACCAGTGAAGTCACTTTTATAAATATGCAGTATGGCATTAGGACCCGGACTCATGCCAAAATTAAAGATTTCTCCTGTTCCATAGTCAATTTTAGGATGAGCAGAATAGGGTTGTCCTTTAGCCAAACCACCTAAATTATTTAAACCTTTGGTCTCTAAAGTTTCTAAATCTAGTGCATAGGGATTATCCCCTTCCCATAACGCTAAAAGTTGATCAGGTAATGCCAAAACCGAAGTATTCGCTGCGTGTTTGACTGGTTTTCGCCATTGATTCCAAATAGCCCCCGGTGCAGTCATACCATAATTACCATACAGCCATTTACCCGTAGCAGTTTCTTCTTGATAACAAGCAGTCTGCACATAGCGATAAACCCCGGTAGCACCAGCATCGGTAAAATGGACAGCTAAAATAGCCCCATCCCCATCAAACCAGTGTCCTACTGATACACCAGCCCGTTCTAATCTGGCCGGACCGTTGCGGTAAAGTGTACCCCTTAGACCATCAGGGATTTTACCCGCGAGAACAGATAATTGTGTAGGAGGAAATTCAGTTCCAGGTTGAGATATAGCTTTTGCCCAATTTTTTTTATTTGACATTTTCTCAATTGTTTGCATAGTAATTTTGCTGCTATAGAGTTTTGCTGATTATGAGTTCTTCTCAATTACCTACTACTACAGTACGGCGTAAATAAACCAACCGTTCCAAATCTCTGAAAAGCTCACACCGTATTCATTTTGAATTTTGTTGGCGCAGATCTTCTGAAATAAGCATTTTGAATTCACGACGGTACTAGCTATCTCCTTTTGGCTAGTAACTGATAACTGATAAGTTATAACTGATAAATGCCTGATTAAATCAATTTTGCTGATTCATAAAGTCTTTTCAACATGGCTTTGATTTTAGTACCATAATCTAAATCTGCTGACCATCTTCCTGATAATTGATCAACAGAAGGAGCTACACCTCTAGTTACAAATCTAAACCGAGGATCTACCTCTTGTTGTACCAAAGGTTCTAAAGTGGCGTAGGCTTTTAAATGTTGGATATGCGCTCTTACTCCAATTCTGGCACTAGAAAAAGTAGCTGCTTCTGTTCCACCACCTATTGCACCTAAACCAGCAAAATTATTTTGTTGAGGTTTAATATCACTACCAAATCGTAAAAAGATAGTTTCCAAACACATTTGACAAAAGGCAATATCATGATTTACTCCTTCCACTGCCGCTTCTTCTCGATATAGTTTGGGAATATCAGGAAACTGGACGAGAGCATTTTCATTGTTATTTCGCAAAAATAATTGTAGCTGTACTTCTGTGGTATTACCATTAGAAACAATTTGGTTAATCTGTCCTGGACAAACTGATAAAATTGAACGTAGGTTCAGAGTTTTTGTTGCACTATCCCATTCAATAGAAACATTAAAATCTCGAAGTTCAATAGCTTTAATGTAAACTACTCGCTGATAGGTAACACGAACAACACTAGGTGATTTGGATAAATCAATCCGTAAGCGATCTACTAAATCAATGGGTATATAAGAGTTACCATTAATTAATACACCTTGCTCTGCATAGTTTTGACCATTAATGTTAATATTAATTGGTGGATAAGTTAGTTCTAGGGGAGTTCCCGGATTAGGGTCAACGGCGCTACTCCAAGCCACCAATCCATCCACTATTCCTAAAGCAAAATCACGGCGACGAGTTTGTAACAAACTATGATCATCTGGACTACTAATAAAGCCTACTTGCATTAATAAAGCAGGGACATTTGTCTGACGACAGAATTGTAAACTACCTAGACCGCTATCTGTATCTGGTTTAACTCCACGATTAGGTAATTGAGGGACACGACGTAACAATCCCATCAGCACCATTTCTCCGTTTTGCTTGCGTTGATTGTTGTTAGCAATATAAAAAACTCCAGCCCCCCTAACTGTAGGACTACCAGCAGCATCGGTGTGAATTTCTACTGCGATATCACCAGTTCGACCGCGAGAATTAATCCACGTAATAGTTTTAGCAGCACTTAAATCATCAGGAACCGCTAAAACTTCCACAGTACGCGATCTGAGTTCTGTAACAATTAAATCCCGTAACAGAATCATTTCTTTTGCTTCAGTTGTACCACCTGCGATCGCACCAGAATCAATTCCACCTGCTTCCCTGCCCCCATGCGCGGCCGAAATGAAAATACGTCCCATTTTGGTTATTCCAGTTGTTAAGCTCCAGCGTATGCAATTTTAGCGATTATTCTGGGCTGAGAACAAGAATATAATTGTTAGTTGGCATTAGTCATTAGGAAAATTACTTCCCCATCTCCCAGTCCCCAGTCCCATGCAAATCCCCCGCTTACATCCAGACACAATAGAAGAAGTTAAACACCGGGCTGATATTGTTGATGTTGTTTCGGAGTACGTAGTTTTGCGTAAGCGCGGAAAAGTTTTTGTCGGGTTATGCCCCTTCCATGATGAAAAAAGCCCTAGTTTTACGGTCAGTCCCAGCAAGCAAATGTATTATTGCTTCGGTTGTCGAGCTGCGGGTAACGCCATTAAATTTGTGATGGATTTGCGTAAATACCAGTTTACAGAAGTGGTGTTAGATTTAGCACGGCGTTATCAAGTACCTGTCAAAACCTTAGAACCGGAACAAAGAGAAGAATTACAACGTCAGCTGTCTTTACGTGAGCAGTTATATGAGGTTTTAGCTTCCACAGCCCAATTTTATCAACACGCCCTCAGACAAAGTTTAGGAGAAAAAGCGATGCAGTATTTACAAGAGCATCGTCAATTGAAAGCCGAAACAATTCAACAATTTGGTTTGGGTTATGCACCCGCAGGTTGGGAAACCTTACATCGTTATTTGGTGGAAGGTAAATATTACCCACTCCAGTTGGTGGAAAAAGCGGGTTTGATTAAACCCAGGAAAGATGGAGGCGGTTATTATGATATATTTCGTGATCGCTTAATGATTCCCATCCGTGATATACAAGGACGAATTATTGCTTTTGGTGGGAGAACGCTGACAGAAGAACAACCAAAATATTTAAACTCCCCAGAAACAGAACTTTTTAGTAAAGGTAAAACCTTATTTGCATTAGATCACGCCAAAGATGGTATTTCTAAATTAGATCAAGCAGTAGTTGTAGAGGGATATTTTGATGCGATCGCTCTCCATGCAGCAGGGATTAATAACGCCGTAGCTTCCCTGGGTACAGCTTTAAGCATAGAACAAGTCCGGTTGCTATTACGCTACACCGATTCAAAACAATTAGTTCTAAACTTTGATGGAGATAAAGCTGGAATTAACGCCGCAGAAAGGGCTATTGGTGAAATCGCCACATTAGCCTATAAAGGCGAAGTGCAGTTAAAAATTCTTAATATACCCCATGGAAAAGATGCCGATGAATACTTGCATAGTCATACAGCAGAAGAATATCAACAACTATTAGCAAACGCCCCACTTTGGTTAAATTGGCAAATTGCGGAAATAATCAAACACAGAGATTTAAGACAAGCTACTGATTTTCAAAAAGTTACAAAGGAAATCGTAAAACTCTTGCAAAAAATAGTTAATAGTGATACCCTAAATTATTACATTTCCTACTGTGCAGAAATACTCAGCTTAGGGGACGCTAGATTAATACCCCTCAGAGTTGAGAATTTACTAACTCAAATTGCACCCATTAGTGTGCAAACTCCACCACTGCGATCGCGCAAACAGAAGTCGAAAACGCCGAAGCTATCTCTAGTAACCACTGAACGGAGTTTATTAGAACAAGCAGAGGCGTTATTATTACAAATATATTTACATTGTCCAGAACACCGCCAAGTAATAATTGACGAACTAGAAGAGCGAAATTTAGAATTTAGCCTTTCTCATCATCGCTTTTTTTGGCAGCAGACTTTAGAGTTTGCAGTAGAAGAAGTAGATTTAATTTCTGGTTTGGAAAACAAGTATTTAGAATTATCAGAAGACTTAATATTAATTTCTCATTTATTTCATTTGAATGAAAAAACCAACAAAGAAATACTGCGTACTCCCCAAGTAGTTCAAGCCACATTTGCTTGTATGGAAATAGTCTTGAGAGAAAAACGCTATCGTCATTTTATGGAACTGTGGGAAAAAATTGATCCACTAACAGAACCAGAGAAAGATAAATTTTATGCTGATGCTATGTATGCTGAAAAAATGCGTTTACAAGAATTAGATAAACAACGGCATTTTTCAATTACAGAATTACTTTAGTATATATGGGGCATTAGGCATTGGGTTTGTTTACGTTTCATATAGGATTGCTGTATAATTGATACATCAGCTTGAACTTTTGGCAGCACCCCAGGGTTTTCGACCCTGGGGTGCTGCCAAATAGTGATAACCTTGATAATTGAATACTTCTAGCGTTTCATTACTTTCAGTTGGCTGTTGAGCAGAAGCCTGAAATGAAGTTTTTTTTGAGGTCTCCCAAAATTGTCCCTAGATTATTCCCCTAGACTCTGTTTCAGAGGGCAGAGTTTCAATTTACTAAATCCCCTCAAGGGGACTGAAACTAGTTTTAACCCGTGCTTCGCTGAAGGTAAAATGGTATCTTTCAATTTACCAAATCCCCCTCAAGGGGACTGAAAGCATTTTTCAGCCGCCACCATAACTTTGGTACTGGCTTGTTTAAATTTACTAAATCCCTACAAAGGGACTGAAACCTTACTCCATCATTAGTTCTGCATGCTGGCGGCTGTTTCAATTTAATATACTGAAAACGGTTTAAAAGTGTCATTCTGAACGTTCGCGAAGCGTCTGTGAAAGAGATAGTGAAGAATCTCCTAGATACTAGAGCCTACGGCACGCTCCGCGTTCATGCAGTGTCCCGAAGGGATAAGCTGCACTACGTTACCCATAGCTTACGCCACGCTGCGCTATCAGTATGATATAAGTCCAAGTTTCACCGGTTTGCAGTATAAATCCCCGCAAGGGGAATAAAACAGTCTTCAACAATAAAAAATCCCCAATGCCCAATTACCAATTACCAATTACCAATTCTCTAATTTTTGATTGATAATTCTTTTAATAGACTAATATAACCATCAAGACCATGATCTTTAAATCGTGCAGAAATAAAATTTAACCTAAATCTTGAACCTATCTGTAGTTCCTTATCCACATGACTATATCCTTGCCACCATCTTGGTAATGCAGGAACTATATCCATACCATGAACAAATCTATAACTTTTAGGAACTCGTTCATTATAGGGCTTGCAAAATCCATTACTTCCCACTTTTGGCGCTCCAAAAGTATAAGCTTCTATGGAAGTTAATTTCCTAACAAAGTTGTATTGAACATCAACCACACATAATGTTGCTAATGCACCTCCTAAACTGTGACCAGTGACAGTAACATTAGTAACATTATTATTTTGGATATACTCATGAATCTGACTTCTAACAGAACAGTAAGCGTTAGTAAAACCACGATGCATTAACGAACCAGAAGTATTTTCTGTTTTATAGGGATAAGTTTTATCTTTTTGAGCAACAATTTGTCCACGAATTACGTCTTGGTCAAATGCTTTCCATTCTTGACTAGTATCAAAATTTGTTTGCCAGTCAAAAGATGAACTACTACCTTGAAAAACAATAATAATTCCTGATGAATCTGATAAAATGGCCAGTTGAGTATCAGTAGTTGTTTCATTAATTAAAATTGGTTTTTCTTTCCCATTAGAAAAAATAATCTTTGAAAAATCTTGATAAACTTCTTTGCAGCAAACTGCCATTTTGAAAGCTTTGGAATAATCAACTGTCATAAATTTATCCTGTGGTTATAAAAATTTATTTCAAGAAATAAAGGGGAATTGGAAAAACCTATTTAAGTAGGTTGGCGTTAAAAATCGTCGTTATGACAGGCAAAAGACAAGAGGTGAACCAGGGTAGTCTTGGGGAGCCACTGCGGTGGACGGATTTCCCGGCATCAAGCAAGTGCCATGGTTTCCTCCATGAGCGACTGGAGAACCCGAAGGGCAAAAGGCAACAGGGAATAGGGTTTTGGTGATTCTACTTTTTGTTACATACTTCTGTTTTTTCCCACCGATGTACTTAGTTAGTTCTTCAAAATCAAAAATCGAATTCCAGAAAAAAGTCTGCTTTTTCCGTGCTTCATTTATAGAACAGCAGCAAAAAAATGCTATAGCAGGAGTCACCATTTAGAATTCAGGTGTAAGAGAACTCCACAAAAAGAAATACCCAGTGTCATTCTGTTAGCGAAGCTTGGCGTAAGCCATACGGAACGAAGTGTAGTGAAGAATCTTCCGAGATACTTCGTCCCGCTTTGTGCCACATATGGCTATAGCTTGCGTAACGATGTAGGAGTTATACGCTACGTTTCATCTTCACGCAGTGTGCTGAAGGGATACAGGATGACAAAACAGGATCATTTATTTTGTGGCTTACTCTAAAACCATTTTTTAGAAGCAGTCTCATTATCACTTGACTTCCTAAGCTCATTTTCCGTTGCTATATTCAACTTTTTCTTGTCTAGTAGGACTTAAGTAACTGTCACAATCAAGTCTCTTGTAGGGTGCTTCAGATTTCAAAAATCTGTTGATATTAAATAATATAATAATATATGGATAGGTCCCATACACCCTATTAATAGGCCAGTTGCGTAAGTTCTGTCCAGCTTAAACTCTAGGTAGGTGATGTAGCAAATATATTTTTTAATTTAAGAAGTTTTAATTCTTTTGAAATTTAGCTACTTTTTGTAATTACAAATTGAATTACATCTTTTAAACCGTCTTGGGTTTTTAAGTTGGTAAGAATGAAGGGTTTATCACGACACATTTTTTTTGCGTCTCGTTCCATCACGCTTGAATCAGCACCAACATAGGGTGCAAGGTCAGTTTTATTAATGACTAATAAATCAGATTTAGTTATACCTGGTCCACCCTTGCGGGGAAGTTTATCACCAGCAGCAACGTCAATTACATAATATTGTTAAATATACTAATTCGGGACCAAAGGTAGCAGCTCAGTTATCACCACCACTTTCTAAAAAGACTAAATCTAAATCTGTAAATTTTTCTTCCAGTGGTTCAATTGCATCTAAATTCATGGAAGCATCTTCACAGATAGCTATGTGGGGACAGTCTCCTGTTTCAACTCCCAAAATGCGATCGCTCTCCAAAGCCTGAGAACGTACCAGAAACTGGGTATCCTCAAGAGGATATATGTTATTTGTCACCACTGCCAAGTTATATTTCTCGCGCAGTGCTTTACACAAAGCATCCACTAAAGCCCTTTTTCCTGAACCTACAGGGCCAGCTACCGGAACTCGAAAAGTATTCAATTTGGTAATTGGTGATTGGTAATTGGTAATTGGTGAAATTATCACATATTCCCTGTCACCTATTCTTTAACTCCTAAATAACCTTGTATATTGGGTTTCATGCTGCATACTTGCTAACGATAATCCCCAACTCCAACAAGCGAGGTCATCATCCTCCAAAGCGAGAATTTCCAACATGGTATCACTTAGGTAGGATAGTGGATTAAATAACCTGTAACTCTGGTTTAGGGGTGTAATTCCATTGG
>CAKZGI010000245.1 GCA_936914905.1 uncultured Trichormus sp.
GACTCATGAAGGGGAGATGACGTACCGAACTCGCATTTCTTGCCCTTGGCATAGAGGCCATGCTCCAAAGTTTATGTAACACAGATGGACATGACGTGTGTGCTCCTCCAAGTTGGATGAAAACACCAAAATATTGTCAAGTTATATTACCACACAATGATCTAGATACTCCAGGAACAAGTCGTTCATCATGTGCTTAAAAACAACGAGTGCATTAATAAGACTGAAAGGCATTACCTTGTACTCAAAGTGTCCGTAGCGTGTCTGAAAAGCCGTCTTCCACTCGTCCCCATGTTGGATTCACACTAGATTGTAGGCTCCCCAGAGATCTATTTTGGAGAAGTCCGTATGGCCGGTGATGTGCTGCCTTAACACGACCACATACATCACATGTCTTGATAACCTTCACGAATTTCCACAATTGCCCTCACCAAAAACCTCGGGATACCAGCTCCAATGCTTTTGCGACCCCAAAATGACCATCGAGAGGATCATCATGACACTTCTGTAGGATCTAGGTCCGACATGCTCCTTCTGGGATGTAGAGAAGGTTCTTCCAGTAAATAAGCCCACCCCGAACTGAGAATTGAATGATGTCGGATCTTTGCTTCTTCGTGGATGGGTTGAATGCATCTATTATTGTTTCCTTGGCTATCTTGCTAAGTAGTGAATCATCCAGCAACATGTAAGTTGCGAACATTTATAGTTGATCTGGTCTCAGCAAGCAACACGATTGTTGATCCCATGCATAATCTTTTTGGTGAAGTTCAAAATCTGAATGCCGCGAGAGGGCATCCGCCTTGCCATGATGCGCACTTGGTTGGAAGATAATCTTGAAGTTGTAGTCAGCGAGAAACATCGACCATCAGGCCTATCTTCAATTCAAGGTATGACTAGTGGTGATGTAAAGAAGATTTTTGTGATCCTGAATACAATGTTGGGTCCTTGCCAAATAGGGCCTCCATTCGGTCGTGGCTAGCTCCTTGTCATAAAGTGGATAAATTATCTCTGGAGCACTAAATTTTCTCAAGTAGTAGGCTACTGGATGTAGTGTACCAGCATCATCGGGTTGTGACAGGACTGCTCCCATGGTG
Source organism: uncultured Trichormus sp. (assembly GCA_936914905.1). GTDB lineage: Bacteria > Cyanobacteriota > Cyanobacteriia > Cyanobacteriales > Nostocaceae > Trichormus_B. The sequence goes on from CAKZGI010000245.1 coordinate 1,095, forward strand.
AAGTCAGAGGCATCAGTTTCCACCTGCAACGGTCTTCTTGGGTCGAGGTGAGCCAATAGTGGAGCTGACATAAAGGTTTGCTTAAGCGTATCGAAAGCATATTGTGTAGCATCATTCCATATAAAGGGAATATCTTTTCTAGTAAGGTTAACGGTTGTACCAGCGTAGACAAATCACCGATAAATCGTTGATAGAAGTTTGTGAAACCTAGAAAAGATTGTACCTCCTTTAGTTTAGTCGGGGTTGGCCACTCTTGAATTGCGGTCACATTACGTGCATCCATCATGATTCCTGAAGGGAAGATGACGTACCCTAGGAATTCGGCAGAGGTACGATCGAACTCGCATTTTTCGCCCTTGGCATAGAGCCCATACTACCGAAGCTTATGTAACACCAGACAGACATGAAGTGTGTGCTCCTCCAGGTTAGATAAGAACCCCAAAATATCATCAAAGTATATTACCACAAAATGATCTAAATACTCTCGAAATAAGTCGTTCATCATGTGTCGAAAAACTGCGGGGGCATTGGTAAGACCGAAAGGCATTACCTTGTACTCAAAGTGTTCTTAGCGTGTCCAAAAGGCTATCTTCCACT
>CAKZGI010000246.1 GCA_936914905.1 uncultured Trichormus sp.
CCTTTTCACTGCATGTCCAAATATTCTGGTAAAGATCGGAGACGTGGATATTGCCCGTAACTTTTTTGTGCAAGAATAAATCTCACATCCCGTAATACTTGGCCAACCTTTCATTACCGCCTTGAGAATGGAAACAAAGGTTCTTGACAACAGTGTGGCTTTTGTACGAATACGGAACCAATCGAGGGATAACTCCGTGCAATTGAACCATGACCGTAACAAGAGGGAGATCTTGTCCCATTAATGTGTAGATTTTTTAGATCATTTGTATGCATATGCATTCATCACATCTGGTTATATATAGAGATACATACCAAACTTGAATAGTTGTAAAATAGAGCAAAGCATCCCAAATGACATGCTTCTTATGCATACACAATTTGAATTGGAAGGTTTAAGTTTCCTAGGGAGAGAGAGATCATGTTGATGGGATGCGAGGGCTTAGACTAAATATCGTGTAGCGGTAGAGACTATAACACTCCACCAGTCGAATCATAAGCAACAGGAAAAAGGCAAAGCAGGGAGGTGGGCAGCGCATGGCATGGTGTATGGAGTGGGGGTCTGTTTTCATGGGAAATTAGAGAAATGTATGCCCAAACAAGCATGTATGTACAGGATGAGAAAAGTATGAATGGCTGAACAAAAGATAGGAGAAAAGAGATCCCACATATGAATGGTCGATGCAAAGTATGTAGCATAAAAGGCAAGAGAGAAGCCATAGATCTTCATCCCGGGTGCCTCCGCACCTGTAACCCCTGAGATTGGGGGGGATATGGGCTGAGTATGGAGGGGTGGCTGTGCTGGCCTGAGGACCGGCAGGGGGTGCCCTGATGGGCTCGTCCGCTCCAAGCCCAGAGTGGCGCCATGGCATCCTGCCGGAAGGTGGGGTGTCGGGCGCCCTGCAGTGGTGGGGCACAGCGTGTCAGGCCGGCGACGGAGCAGCGACAACCCCCCTCTCTGGGCAGTGGAGGGACCGCGATGCCTTGGCTCCCCTGCCGACCATCCTCTCAGCTACGCCATAGCCCACCTCAGCCCCACAAAACAAACCTTTTCTTCTCTCTGCCACTACTGGTGCATTCGATTCCCTTGTTTAGTAGATATGAATATGGTTGGTTTAATTGCTCGCAAACACTAGTCCGATTGTTTCCACAAGGATGCCGCCACTTTAGTAGTAGGCCTTTGAATAGTAATTGTAACACGAATAATACAATTATTAGCATGCACATAATCATATAATATAACCAGAGAACAGCGGAAGACCTGCATAGGCCAGACATTTGATGGTTGCAATGCTTATTTAATACCATTGAGAAGATCAAAGTTGATGTAGGTCTTTGTGAGTTTGACTGTAAGATGCCACTACCCGAAGCTCCAAATTAGGTGAATATCATCAGTAATTGATTCCATAATTTATATAGATGAATCCTTTGTGTTTACCTTTGATTCTTGAAGTCATGAGAAGACCTTTTAATGCATGTCTTGATCTATACACTTAATGATTCTATACATAAACACCATCCGTCTGATCTCAGCTCAGTTGCTTCCAGCTAAGGTTATTGTAATCACATTTTCAAACATTAGGCTCACAAAAGATGATGAAAAGAAAATTTTGAATTTCAACCTGTGAAAGGAACCATTAAAAAAATGCAGTGTCTTCGTTGTTAAGTTTAGCATACCACTAACTGTCGTGCTTTTCATTTTCCACATGTAGCTAGAAAAAGGGCAGCTGATTTAAATTGTCCACCATTTAATTAAGATTAACAAAATGTAGGCAATATTTTTATAATATTGCGCTTGATGAACTTGCCTTAAGAAAAAGAAGTAATCCATTGAATAGTTTGCGATTGTGTGCACTTAGATGTTATGTGGCATTCATTAAAATAAGTAAGCATCACCAAGATGGCTCATTAAAACTATAACTTTCTAATCATATATAAATTCCCATATTTTTATTTACAATCTTAATACCATAAGTAAAAGGTTGCAAAGAATTGGCCTGTTACATAATCAAGGTAGCTTGTTACATTGATCACGGTAGCTTGTTACACTGATCACGGTAGCTTGTTACATCGATCTACTTCTATGCTAGCTATTGACTCGTTAATTATGTCATCAGCTAATCTATCTGAATTGACAGTTTCCAAAAGAGGAAGATAGTTTTGGATTTTCTCAGGTAGTTTCTTGTATGTGCCACAAATTGCTTCATCGTCATGCCATAGGCCTTCGTATATGGAGCCTTTGTCTCTATAGAAGAAGACACCCTTTCCTTCTCTCTTGTCATTTGCAAAGGTTCCCTCGAAGCGATCACCATCAACTGATGCCCATTGAACAAATGAAATGCCATTTTGCCTCAACAATAACAATGGTAGTAAAACACACTCACCTAACATCTAATGTTTAAGATAAGGTCACTCAAAGGGAAAGATTACTAGTAGTACTAGTAGCTTCAAATGTAAATGTAATGCATTTTTTTAAACAACTTTGAAATAAAAAGAGGAAAGATTACTTGCAATAGTTGTGTGCTTTGACAGCAGTACAAATATACAAATAAACCTTAGCTAAAATGTGGGTTAACGTAAGCCAGGTAAACCACTTCTAGTTTTTAATTGATACTAACAAGAAAAAGTTCTTTGTCAGTCTGAAATCTCTTCATTTATTCTAAACCTAGGTCTCAGAGAAAACACTGTTATGAGTTACAACTGCAATGTAGCAATTCAAACTATTGTTGGGTTTTATTTCCACAGTTTTTCAGGGATAATCATACCTCTATCTTCTCTTTCATGTGATCATGAAACACACATGACCGGGGGGAAGCACATCTAAAGATAAGAGAATAGATTTATTCCCCAGAGTGGCATCATCAGAAAGAAGCCAGAACGGAAAGCCATCAGCGTTGTGCAAAGCTTCCGCTGACTTTTTATTAGCTGGTCACCATGGTTGCACGATAACCATGGGGTCTCATACAGCCAATATGGATACCTTCAAAAAACTCAGTTTGCTTCATTAACTGGTTGATTACTGGATTGGAACTGTCTTTTTAAGAGGACAGTGAAATCTTTTCTAGGTGTTTGGGGCTGTGTCTGCTGTTTTAGGGTGATTCATCAGGTTTCTAATGCTGTGACTAGATACATTTTCACTGTTAGCTTTATTGATTATTATTATTATTATTATTTGATCTAGATGATGGAGGGAGTACCTAGGTATAGAGTACCACTTCCTTCGCGCTTGTCATTCAACCATTGTCCAATGTAGACTTCAAAAGCATTGAACTGATTGCGCCAATAAGTCTGCTTT
>CAKZGI010000247.1 GCA_936914905.1 uncultured Trichormus sp.
GCAGCCGTACCTCGCCTGTCCAAGCAAAAAGCACCAGAAATAAACATTCACCTACAGCCTTACCAGGTAATCCATGAAACCCTTTAGGCATGATTCTATGCACAACACATGATGATAATGATGATGATTGGATGATGGATTGTTCCATCATGGTTACAAGCTGGATTGCATTAGGCTGATGATGATGATGATGATAGATTGCACCAGGCTGTATTTACAAGCATGACTATATAGTACATTTCAGCTAGAAGCTTTGAAGGCAAAGCTTTCAATGATCTGCCTTTCCTGTTGTCTAATTCCTGGATGTAATTGGTGCCCATCTTGTTGTCTATTTCCTTCTCGATGTTGTCGAAATCTTCAGTCCTGTAGCTTTCCACAGCTAAGATGCAAAAAACAATCCAGCTAAAATTTGAATATTTATGAATCAAACAGTGCCCTTCTATGCCCTTTCTTATTGACTTACTTGTTGCGGTTTTTTCTTAGTTTATTTTCTTAATGTTATATATGTTAATGCCCATATGTTGAGAGATATGGGCACGAGTAAAGAGGATTGCGATGAGGAGTTGGAGATATATAAAACACTGGATTATGAAGAACTTAGACATTGCATGCATGCACTCAATGAAGTGTACAAGCATAAATATAGCCCCTTGGCCACACTAGCAACATGATCGCCGGGCATTGGAGCAACTCAAAACCCAATGCCGACTATAGCACCAGTGGATGCACCAGCACCCCTGCCACCATTGCCAGTCACACTAGGCTCTGCAGGATCACGGTAATATTTGCATTTGATGTATTGAAATGATTCAACATTTTGTCTGGATAATACAAAAATTGTAAGCGTTCAACATAGGGCTGGAGATGATGAAGCTGGACCCTCAGAACCTGCTCGAAGCAGGTGTGTGTATTTATATGACATAATCTTGATAATGAGGTTAAAGAATTATTAATTCATGTATTCTAAAATTATTTTGATAGGTCTAAGCGGTCACGTGCTCGTGCGCCATCGGCTCCATCGCGTGATCCGGATCCAGATCAGAATCAAACACTGATGCCAGCAACATCTTCCGAACAAACATGTGTAGGGTCTCTTGGCATTGAATGTCAAATTGATGACAACCTAGACATTGTTCGTTCCGGAGGTGGTGCGGTGTTTAGAAGAAGAATAAAAGACTTAGTTGAGTCTTACCTGCCTCAAGTAGAGATTCATTGGAGGTTTATTTTTAAAAAATTCTAAATTTTTACAAAGCATCACCTAGTATCGATTCAAGTTGTTATTTTGTTTATGATAGGGATCAAGACGAGTTGCATAAAAAATATGTGATTGAAGGATTGCAGAGGGAATTCGGAAAAGGATGGCAAACAAAGACCATCCTCAAAGAGATCTCAGGTCTCCTTCGACATCGGCGAGATCGTGCACGGTATTTATCATCACCTCGATATGTTACGAAAATATAATTTCATAAGTAATTAATTCTCATATTGCATTGTATTTTATATTAAAGATCAAATTTTAGTAATTTTGTTTGTTAAAAGTCTATAGGGAATCGAACCCTAAAAAGCATATTGCTTTCACCATGAGACTTCCCTACCCATCCCCCCCAAACAGTTAGAAAAATTACATGAATCATAGAAAATTGCTAAATTTATAGTTTGAGTTTCTTATCAACCCTAACCTTTGTACTCCAAATTTTGATATTGATTTTTTCACTTCATGGTGTCTCCTCTTGAGGTATATTGATAAAAATAACGATGTTCTCCATGTCGAGCCTTAAATCTTCTCTTTCTTGTTGAGTAATGTCAATGGGGATGAGTAGTTGTATATCATCCACTTCATCTTCCTCGCTGTCCTCACTGTCCTCATTGATCTGACTGATCTGCTCAATGTCCTTGATGTCCTCATTGATCTGACTGATCTGACTGATCTGCTCAATGTCCTCGTTGTCGTTATTAGGTAGTGATGTCCCTGCTTCATTAACATGCTCCTCTACATTACTATCATCATCTTGATGGGTATAAACGCTCTCGGTTTGGATACCAGAGTCAAATATTCTCCTCCCACGTGGGTTCACGTGAATAATTTGCCACCAATTGCTTTCTAATGTGTTGGGGTTCTTATAATAGAAGGCTTGCTGACAATGGGTGGGTAGAATATATGGTTCTTTAGTGGCCCGTAACAATTTTGATGAATCCACAGACCAAAATCCATTAGGCTCACGCCGCATTGTTGCCCGAGAGCCTTTATACTCAGCTCGAAACCAATTAACTTTTATAATAACCTGCAATTAAAAACATTGATTTTAAGGCGTTTATGGTTTCATAAGGTTATTTATACAAATATAATAAAATAAGTGGTAATTATAACCTGTTTCATAATACGAAAATTAACTTCATATATAGCCTGTATAACACCTGTATATCCCAACTCATTTTCAATTAGATTAAAGTCCTTTGATGAAGCGCGTGACTGTTGTTCAAATGATGCTACCACACAAGAGTCTTGTGTGGTGCGTAAATCATCAAGTTTTTGGATTCGTAGATGTTGTCCGTATGCCCACATACTGCTAAAAGCTCTCACCTATATTAGACAAATATGAGTAAATATAACCAAATCTAAATGGCAAGTTCAAGAGTTTAGATGAATTATTAGATATGATACGATACCATTTGATCACAACCAATGCTTAATTCTATTTGTTCTCTTGTAATCTCTTCATCATCTTGTTTGTCTTGCTTTAATCTGTACCGAATCCACTCTAGTAGTGTTGGAGCTTTTCTCGCCTTTGCACCTCTACCCCTAATGTCTCCCAAGAAGTTGGCTTTGTACTCGTCAATAAACTGAGACATGCATTCGCTATTGTTGATGATAAATGTTGACACGTTCTCTTGCTCACACCATGGTAGAGACATTAGTTAAAGAGAAACAAAGAGAGATAGCAAGGGAGAGAGAGGAAGTGAGAGCATGATAGGTACACACGTATGAAAAAAGAAAATTGTATTAGATCATTACATTAGAAAATGATAAACGATAGTAAGCCAAACTAATTTCGCCCCTTAAGGGCTCATCAGTGATAAGATCCTCTATGAGCTTATAACATCTTTTTATAGGCATATGGGTGGTCTGTGAAGGGAGATAAAGCGAGATTGTCATGTGTGCACCTTTGAATAACTAGTCCTTAGATATGATTACAATGTGTGTTAATGTGCAATGATAGTAATAGATCTTAATGATAATTTGGGGAGAGAAAAGACCTAGTGAGATGAGAGTGAAGTGTGG
>CAKZGI010000248.1 GCA_936914905.1 uncultured Trichormus sp.
GATTCCCATAATTTTCTCAGTTATGGACAGCATTCGTATAGTCCCCCCTTAATTCGCGACGCATCATCGCGAATTACTTCTCCTTTCCTTTCTTTCATCTTCTTGCTAAATTGGGATGCTGCCGTGCAAAATCGATCAGCTTGTGCTACATTTCCTACATAAGCTATTTCTACACCCAGCTTTTGTTTAGCAAGATTCACACCTTCATAACCAGATTGATTGCAAGCTTTATCTGTTATGATTATAGGGAGGACAATTGCTATTTTCAATCCTTCACCACTCTTAGCTGTTGTTGGTGTAGATGTAGGATTTGAATTAGGGTTATTAGTACAGGCTTTTAGTAGTAAACTAGTACGTAATTTAGCTGAACTATATATAATAAATTTCCGCCGATTTAAGTTGATCACCGAGTTAATTGTCCTAAAAAATTATATTTCACATACACGAGCACGTATTTTAATTCACCTATGTAAAGGATCTAAAAAGCAAGTGCCATGCCCAAACGCCTCCTAGTTGTCGAATCACCCGGAAAATTCAAAAAGCTGAGTCAAATTCTCGGTTCAGATTGGATTGTTCGCGCTAGTTGTGGACATATCCCCGAACTCAGCAATGAGGGTGATGATTTACTAGGATTCACAATGGAGGGTAATAGTTTCTGCTGCAACTATATCCCCCGTGACCAATGAGCAAAAGAAACAATTCAAGAACTCGAGGCTGCTGTTAAGCAAGTTGATGAAGTCGTTTTAGCCACTGACCCAGACCGAGAAGGAGAAACCATTGCTTGGCATCTTAAAGAAACGTTAGGTTTGAGAGAACCCAGGCGAGTATTTTATACAGAGATTACAGCATCTGGGGTTCAGAATACGATCGCACATCCTAGAAAACTTGACTCCAATTTAATAGGTGCAGGATTATGTCGAGATTGTCTCGACAAGCTGGTACCTTAGAAAGGTAGTCCCCTAGTTTGGGGATTAAATAACGGTGCAAAAAGTTTAGGGAGAGTTCAAAGTGCCACATTACACTTAATTGGTCAGTGAGAAAGAGAAATTCTGGCTTTTGTCCCCCAAGATTACTGGTGTGGGGTATATTCTAAAGAAGGATTCCAGGCTTTCTAGAAAGGTACAGCGAATTCTCCCACAGAAACACCACAACCAGAAACTGAAACTCATGATTATGCAGCTAGTAATAACATAGAAAAAGCTGAATCTAAGCGCGTTATTCTAGAAATAGAAGCAACAAGGTTAGTTGAGGAAGCAAAGCGTCATCCTCATCAAGTTATTCAAGTTGAAGGGAAACTTGTTAATCGTCAACCACCTCCACCATTTACCATCTCAACCCTCCAACAAGCAGCCGGTTCTAAGTTGAAATTTGCCCCTGACAAAACCATGCAGGTAGCCCAAAAGCTATATGACGCAGGGTTAATTACATATGTGCGAACAGATTCAGTGATGTTGAGTCATGAATTTTGTGCCAGTACGCGTCAATGGTTGGAGCAAAATGACCCCCAGAATTTCCGCCAGCAAGTAACCAAGCATCGTAGTAGTAAAACGCCTTAGGAAGCACACGAGGCTATTCGTCCTACAGATATCTTTCGTCCTTCAGTCCAATTGCGTGAAGAACTACCTACTGATGAGTTTAACCTGTATATGATGATTTGGAAAAGAGCGATTGCATCTCAATGTCGTCCTGCTCAAGTTCGCAAAACTCAGGTAATTAGGATAGTGGATTAAATAACCTATAACTCTGGTTTAGGGGTGTAATTCCATTGGGGCAAGAATTCATCAAAAATAATCTTAAGATTTGATTTGAAGTCAAGAGCCACTTTTTGGCTGGTTTTATAGGTGTTATAGAGAATAGTCCTCAAGAGTTTGAGTCGAGTTTGGGTGTTTGCCTTTGCCATGAGGACTTTTAGAGTCTGGACACTCTTAAAAATCAGCCCCTGACACACAGGGGAGAAATATGAGGAAAGAAATGATGCGCAATCGGATTGTAATTGCAGGTGTAGGGCGGATCATCAGGGATGGGAAT
>CAKZGI010000249.1 GCA_936914905.1 uncultured Trichormus sp.
GGGGTATAAAAAGTGAAAAAAGTGCAAAGAAAAGAGTTAAAATAGGTAAAACTCCATCCCTCGGCGAAAGAACTAACTGAACTTTATACCCCAACACTGGAAGACCTTAAATTTGTCAAATCTCGTGTTCGTAGCCATGAAGGTTTACTTTGCTTCATGCTAATGAAGAAATCATTTCAGAGACTAGGATATTTTCCGCATCCAGAAAATGTACCTATCATGATTATTAAACATCTCCGGTCATATTTAAAATTACGTGATTGGGTGAAAGCTATTTCCACAGACCGCTAAAGGCGTAATTATCAACAAGCAATTCGAGAATATTTAGGTGTCAAGTCTTATGATAAAGCTGCCCAAAAATTGATAGCTGTTGTTGTTAGTTCTGGCGTAGAAGTTAAAGACCATCTGGCTGATTTAATCAACATTGCAATTGAATAATTGGTTAAAGAACGATATGAGTTGCCCACGTTTAATTCCCTAGACCGCTTAGTTAGCCCTGTCCGTTCTATTACGAACAATCGATTATTTCACAGAGTATCTCAGGGTCTATCTAGTAATGAACAAGCTTATTTAGACCAACTATTATTAGGGGAAACGTCTGAATCAATCGCCACATTAAATTTATTGAAATCCCCACCTAAAAGTGGCGAACTTAGCCACATTAAACAACTGCAAACCAAGTTTAACTAGTTGATGACCTTTGGCGATGCTAAACGCTTGTTATCAAGTATTGCCCCGGCTAAAGTCAAATATTTAGCAACACACGCTAGAGCTTTAGATATATCAGAATTTCAAGATATTAAACTATCCAAACGCCGGACACTGCTGTTGTGCTTGTTATATGAAGCCCAGGTCAAAACTCGCGACCACTTGGTGGAGATGTTTATCAAACATATCCTCAAGATTCAGAACAATGCCAAAGAAAGATTAAAAGAACTACGTGAGAAGCATTTAACGCAAACATCGGAAATGCTAGGGACGTTTGCACAGGTTTTAACTGCATCGAAAGAAACTCAAGATAATTTAGCTGCTTTAGGAGAGGAAGTTCTGTCCATAGTAATGGTGGGGCAGATTTACTACTGCTGAAATATGAGGAAATTGCTGCGTACAACACAAACAATCATTTACCATTAATGTGGCGGTTTTATTCAGCTAACCGCAAGGCGTTATTTAGTTTAGTACATTTAGTTTAGTATGCTCTATAGATATTCGTTCAACTTCTGCCGATGAGTCGGTAATTGATGCCTTAAAGTTCGTGTTAGACAATGAACATAAGCGGGGCAAGCATCTGCCTTTTGAAATTAATTTAGATTTTATTAAAAAAAAACTGGCGAACTCTGGTTGTTAAGGAAGTTGAAGGGACTAAATTTTTAGTACGCCAACAGTTAGAAATTTGTGTATTTTCTTACTTGGCAAATGAATTGAAAACTGGGGATACTTGTGTTGTTTGGTCAGAAAGTTATGCTGATTCCCGTGAACAATTGCTGACTCTACCAGAATGTGAACCCATGATAGAAGAATATTGTAGCCAGCTTGGATTCCCCTCCAATCCAGAAGATTTTGTTGAGTATTTACGCTCATATTTAACCCAGGTGGCTACTGAAGTAGATGTTCTTTGTGCGAATGGACAGTAAGTAACAATTAATCAGGATGGTGGGACTGTACTGAGGCAGATGAAGTCTTCTCCTGAACCCAAGGAGGTGGAACAATTAGAGGGTAAAATTCCCTCCTTGATGCCAGAACGTAGTGTTTTAGACATTCTCTGCAATGTTGAGCATTGGCTGAACTGGACAAGGTATTTTGGCCCCCTTTCCGGAAGTGAACCCAAATTAAAGCAGTCGGCGGAACGCTATATTTTCATAACTTTTGGTTATGGGTGCAATCTTGGGCCTAATCAAACAGCACGTCATTCTAGAGGTGTGGTAACTTCTCACATGATTTCTTATACCAATCGTCGCCATATGAGTACGCCTAACCTTGAGGCGGCGATTCGGGATATGATCAACGCTTTCAACCGTTTCAGTTTACCGTCTATTTGGGGAACGGGGAAAAGAGCGGCGGCAGATGGTAGTAAGTTTGAGATTTACGAGAATAATCTACATAGTGAATATCACATCCGCTATGGTGGATATGGTGGTATTGCTTATCACCATGTCTCTGAGAAATATATCGCTTTGTTTACACACTTTATTACTTGTGGTGTTTGGAAGGCAGTGTCTATTTTAGACGGATTACTGAAAAATCTTTCTGATATTCAACCCGATACTCTGTATGCGGATACCTAAGGTCAGTCGAGTCCTGTATTTGCTATCTCTTATTTCCTGGGTGTCAAGTTGATGCCACACATCCGTAATTGGAAGGATCTGAGTTTCCTGCATCCTTGAGATTCAGCCACTTACAAGTACATTGACCCCTTGTTTAAGGATGTGGTTAATTGGAATCTCATTCAGCTCCACTGGTATGACATGATGCGGGTCGTGGTGTTGATTAAAGTGGGGAAGGTAATGTCTTCTACGCTCTTACGTAAGTTGAGCAGCTACAGCAAGAAAAACCGTCTTTATCAAGCTTTTTTGGAGTTGGGGAAGGTTGTGCGAACAATGTTTTTGTTGCAGTATATCTCAAATGCCAGGATGCACTCCGAGACTAGTGCAATTACAAATATTGTCGAGAAGTACCATCATTTCCTCCATTGGGTGTTTTTTGGTAAGGATGGCGTGATCACTGAAAATGACCCAATTGAGCAAGAAAAGCGGTTAAAGTATCTCGATTTGCTTGCTAGTGCTGTAATTTTACAGAATAGTGTGGATATGTCGTTGGCCATTCAGACCTTAACTGCACAAGGATATCCAGTTAATCATCGCTTTGTCGCTAGTTTAAGTCCCTAGCTCACCAGACATATCAAGCAGTATGGCGATTATGTGGTAAATCTGCACAATATTCCCCAACCTTTTGAGGCGGCTATTCATCTTCCTCCTGAAATATTTTAAACCTAGGTATAGCAAGCTTTTTCAGCCTCTATTTCCGTTTTTGCACTTATCTCGGCTCTATGCCTACTACTTCTGTACTAAGTTGATGCTCTACTTTCCCAGTTTCCTCTCGCACGTCAGGGAACATCATCAGCCAGGCGGACGAGTGAATGGTTGATCTGTCACGTGCCTTTAAATCATAATTATTTTGATTTTCATCTTCTAAATTTATTTTTTCAGGGGTAGGGTCTGTTACAGGGGTTTTTTTTGAAAAATTATTTTCAACCTTTTTGATTTTTGTCCAACCACGCTTTTGTATTCCGTTAATAAGTTTGGGTTTTTGATCTTTATGAAACCCCAACCTTGTCATACAAGCTTTCAATCTTTCATGATCACCAGCCTTTAGTTGCATAGCTGTATCAAACCCAAGTTTTTTAATTATGGCTTCTGTACTTAGCCAATTGGTTGGCTGCATCTCCTGGAACAGTTCGTAAATTACTTCATCCCAGTAATCAGTACGGCGAAACTGTTTATTTAAACCCTCCCGGTTGTCCTCTTCTTCATCAGTAAGCTTGTACTCAAAACCTGATTTATAGAGCGCGTTGGCAGATGCCCAAATCTTATCCCTGTCACGCATCACCTGAACGACAGGAATTTTATCTATCTGTACCATTACAATCAAAAATCTTCTGTCCCTAGTTGGGTCATGTAAGATTTCCATCTCATTGGAAGTTCCGACAAACACGCATGGTTTAGGGTGCGCCTGTTCTTTTCTGGCATACGGTGCAGGGAACAAGTCGTCACTGTTAGTGATGAAATTTTTTAGGGTTGAAATATCTTTTTTCTTGTACACACTCTCAAATTCAGCCCATTCTAAACACCAGAATTTGCTGATTTTCATTTTTTCATCTTTGTCAGAGATGTCAGACCCTAACTGATCACTAAAAAAATCATCCCCAAAAAGGACACGGAAAAATCTTGATTTGTATATTCCCTGTCGAGGCGAAACTAAGTCGAGGCGAAACTAATATGAAGACTGAATCGACCTGACAACCTGGCTGTCTGGCACGAGCTACGGCTGAGACCAAAAGCTTTTTGAAATAAATATTGTGTATCAGGTCATCTGTCGCGAAGTTAGCTTTCGCTAATCCATCCAAAAAATTCCAACCTGCCTCAGCATCTATTTGTGGAAACTTGGCTTCACACTCATCTAGGTATTCAACTACTGGGGAATATGATTGACGTTCAGCTAAATCTAAAACGATGGTGTGAACGTCGGTGTTAGTTATGTCTATGTCAAACTCACGGGTTCCACCTACCAAGTCTGATTCCCCTGTGCATGCTCTGAGAGCAGAACTATTTAACAACGAATAGTTACACAGTCATCACCTCCTTTGTTTAATTACCCGCCTACTGGGAGACGGGTTTCTTTTTGGATGCGTGTCTCATAAATCACTTGTAGGTACTCACTTATGTGCCGGAAACTCTCACTGACACAAGCTTTGGCCACTGTTTCGGTTGTGTGAGATTCTAGGAAATGAGCAGTCTTTTCGACCGCTCATAATGTTGTTAATCATAGGAGGTGTTCGAAATGAGTACCATTATAAGCTATTCATTATGAATGTATATTATTATATAATGGCTATAGAGCAAAAAAAACAAGTCCAGGAATCATCCAAGTCAGTGCTAAGATAACTTAGAGAAAAAACAGGGCTTAGTCAGGAGCAAATGGCTATTCAGCTAGGAGTTTCTGCTTCCACCTGGAGACGCTGGGAAAATACTGGAATAGAACCATCTATGACAAAAAAACAATGGAAAGAGTTTTGTTCTAGGGTTGAAGTTCCTTTTGATCAGCTTCCTGACTATCTTTCTGTGCCTATTGAGGTGTCCGTTTAGACAACAGCGCAAAACCCGAGAGATGGCAGCCTCCTAGATCAACGACCTGCCAGCGCCTTAATTAATGCCCAATGCTCAATAACTAATCACCAACAACCAGATAACAGTCCCTGTTATCTCCCCCTGCTACTAATGCAAATATCAAAGACCTGCTTGCGGTTGCACGACCTCAGCTTTTGCATGGATAAAACGCAGATATGTAATTTATTTGGAGGAACTTGGATCAAGAAACTTCTCAAAAGCTAGGAACTTTAATCAAAGAAACCCTTGAGTTTCTCAATATCGAAGGAGGAGTAGAGCAACATATACTCCGGTGCTTCATTGGCGATTGGTTGCCTAATCAATAAGTCTGTGGATTTATCAACCTCCTGATTTGCGCCGAATTAATTCAACTAATGGATGTAAATGATTTTGGAGAATTCGGATATTTTGAGCTAGACCCACGGATTACCTGGCAGAAATAGATGATTGACTTACCCATTGGTCATTAGATATTCCTCAAGATGGAAATACCACTAATCAACCTAATTAAAGAAGTCGAAAATGTTCTCAACGACATCAAAGAGGATCCTGAATATTTATAAATCAAAGAGAATAGCTATCAGCCTGACCTAAATATTGAGGATACCGAAACAACCCTTGAATACCTTGAGTGTAGATGAACAAGATTGAATGGTGTAATGAAACTTTTAATCCTCTTGTTGGGTGTAGTCGAATTTCAGCAGGTTGTAAAAACTGTTATGCAGTGACTCAAGCCAAAAGTGGCAGACTCCAACAGTTTGAGCAATACCAACAAGTAAAAGATTAGGATCGGACGATTCGGCTAGTCCTCAGTCAATTTGAAAAGCCGTTTAAATGGCGTAAACCAAAACGTATCTTCACCTGCTGGATGGGCGATTTGTTTCACCATAACACCCCAGAAAAACACATTGATGCAGTCATGGCCATAGCTGCACTAAGTCAATATCATAAAGGTATGATATTGACCAAAAGACCAGGCATTATGATGGATTATTTTCAGCAGAAACAACCGGTTTTTCTTGGTAAATGGGAGACAGCTACACTCAATTATCTCTGGACTGGGGTTAAAAAATTGGGAGCATCCACTATTGGAAGATATACAAGTTTTAGGAGAATATAAGGATAAATAAGTGTATAAATAAGTGTGGATTAGCAACCATGAAACTGGATAAAAAAGAACGGCTCAAAGCCTGCTTAGAAGAATTGGCAACATTGTTATATGAAGAAGTAGACAAAAGTCAGATAACAGACTTAGGATAGTGGATTAAGTAACCTGTAACTCTGGTTAAGGGGTGTAATTCCATTGGGGCAAGAATTCATCAAC
>CAKZGI010000250.1 GCA_936914905.1 uncultured Trichormus sp.
TAACACCCAAAAAGGTCTGATGATTCCACGATGCAATAACCTTGTACCTACATAGTAATATTCTTTTTTTTCCCAAAAATATATCCTTTCATTAGTTATAATAAACAGAGTACAAAACAACCTTTCAGACAAGGTTTACAACACACATAACCAGCTGAGTTCTCACAACCTATGGTTTTCTCCAACGAGCTCCACCCTGCTTCCTTTCAGTCCACTATATCAACACCATATCTCCATGTGTACAATTTATCTCCCCCACCCAAAAACCCTATTTCCAGCAATCCTACCATCTACAGTTACCTAAAACTAGCATTGGCAACCTAAATCATCATTTTTGGAACAGCGCGACTTTTGGTCAGACAGAGCCGTCGTTTTACCAAAAGTCGCGTTGTTCGGGAATGATGTTTTCAGGTACCTTTTTGGTCTGACTACATCTAAAGATGTCTATGAGGGACTAGAAACTAGACTTGGCACCCTAAATCACCATTTTTGGAACAACGCGACTTTTGGCCAGACAGAGCAGTCGTTTTGCCAAAAGTCGCGCCGTTCGAGAATGATGTTTTCAGCTCTCTTTTTTGGCCTGATTACGTCTCCGGTTTGAGCTGCTGCTCTAGATCTAGGCTGGTGGAGGGTAAAGCCAAACTGGAGCACAGTAATTCCATTTTAGAGTTGAACCTACAAGGGCGCAGAAGGGAGTTTTTGTCCAGATCAAGAGAAACTCATGTCGCATCTTTATGGCCGCTTCTGAATCTCCTTGGATATCGTCATACTGCCCCTTGAGAGAATGGACTGATTCTGACCATATTTCTTTAATCCCTTCTGCTGGTGGTATGGACTTACCTATGAAGACTTTGGTGCATCTGCATTTCCATATCACCCATAGGGTAGCTCCACATATGAGTTCCCACATGGGGTTCCTACTCTCCTCTGAGGCCTGCCCCGCAAAGGGATGAAGAGACGCTGAGCAAATCCTTCCTTTGTGAATAAAAAGAGCCCTGCTCTCGATTGTACTTTCGTACGCAACCACGTGCGAGACTAGGGAGGACCATGCTGCTGTTCCCCACGAGACTATTCCCTCCATTCCTGCCCTTGCCATTACTCTCAATATGCGTTTCCATATAGCTTGTGCTTGGCTACACTCCCACAAGCAATGTTGCTGCGTTTCCAGGCCATCCCCGCACCTCAAGCATCCCTTTTCCCCCACACTTCCTTTGTACCATGCACCTACTGCCAAGCCTCTATGCACCACAAGCCATTGAAATGTGCTGATTTTCCTTGTGTGTTTTTGCTTCCATATCCGATTCCAAAAACAGTTTATAATGTCAACTGGAATGCCATATTCCTCCCAGACTCTTGTTGTTGCAGGCTCATAGTTTCTTGCTCCTGCCAATATCTTTCTTCCGAGCTTTACTGTATATTCAAAGAAGGTCTTCTGTCGTGCTGCTAGGTGTTGGTCTTGTGGAATTTGCCATGTGTAATCGCCTGGGTCCCATGGCAGCCCCACCAGTGGACGATTACCATAGATCCATGCCTTCACAAGTTCAAGCGTGTTGTCTATCTTCGGGTCAATGCACCACTTGCCCTTGATATTTGCAAGCATCCTTATACGACACCAATACGCTTGTGTTACGTCTTCTGTTGTTTCTGTCCTAGATCTTCCTAGTCTCCCTTTCTGATCCACTTCAAAGTAGCTTGCTGAGCCGTTGGCGTCTACCGACTTTACTGCTTCACAGTTACCCTCGTCTGAGAAATACCCAAACTAATCTATCTGATTGTTTTGCTCTTTCGGTACAGTTTGAGAGAGGAGCGTCAACCGTATTTCTGATGCCATTATATGTCCTCCTCTGAGTTGTGACAAATAATCGTTCTGCTCCCTACGGGAGATGCTCTCAAAGTACTTCCACTCGTCCACTGATTTTCCATATCCTGCGGCTAGGGGCCCCCACGCTAGCTTAGAATGAGATCCCACTTGTTTCCCATTTGTCATAAAAAATTGTTCGTTCCATATTATGGGTTGTCTAAAAAATTCCTCACGAAGGAGAGGCTTCCTTTTATGTAGTCCTATACGGATTGCTTTCCAAGCCCTCCAGATGCCTGCTATAAATCCATCCTCACCTTTCCTGGAGGTTTTAATTTTCAGTTCATTATTAAAGATCCAACGGACTTCTCCTTTCCAAGGCCGACCTACTTCTGGAGCACAGAGGGACATCCGGTTATGTAAGAGCTGCTTCCACCACTCCTCTCCCGGCATGAAGCTCCGTACTACAAGCTTTACCAACAGAGCCCGGCTCTGATCTACAGGATCCACAATCCCCAAGCCTCCCTTTGCTTTTGGTTTAGTAATGACTCCCCAAGCCACCTTAGCTCTTGTCAATTCTCCCTGGTTACCGGCCCATAGAAAGTTGCGAATGAGTCTTTGGACCTGGTTGATGCAAGATTTGGAGAAAATCCAGCAAGAAAGGATGTACCACATTGTTGAGAGCAGCACGTGGTTTGCTATCACTATACGTCCAGCCAAAGAGAGCTTGGCCGAGCTCCAGTGTAGCAATTTCTTTCGGATGGTAAGCAACAATGCTGTAATTTGTTGTTCGGATGACAACTCTATTCCTACTTGGCATCCAAGGTACCTGACAGGAGTACCCTTACCTAGCCAGCAGAAACGTGGGTCTGGCTTCCATTGAGGTGGTTCTGAGTCTCCTATCCACAAGCCCACAGTCTTATGCCAATTGATTTTTGCTCCAGCAGCAAGGCAAAAGCTACCTATTGCACTTTCTTCTTTTTTCAAGTTTTCCACTGCGCCCTCCAAATACAAACCTGTGTCGTCTGCGAATTCCACATCTAGTAACTCTTCTCCTGATATGGGAAGACTAATACCTTTCAATCCAATGCTCATATGATTCAGGTAAGTGCTCAATGCCTCTGCGTAAAACAGATAAAGGAAGGGGGCAAGCGGGCAACCCTGTCGAACCGACCTCGTCAGGTAAAAGGAAGGGCCCTTTTGTCCTGCGAGCAGGACCCTACTTGTTGCTGTAGAGTATAAAGCTGCCACACTCCTTATCCAACTTTCTTCGAATCCAAATCTCAGCAAAGTGCCTTCTAGGAATTCCCACTCCACTCTATCGTAGGCTTTTTCGAAGTCTAGGAGTAGTACTGCCATATCTTCTTTCCTTTTCTTTGCTAGAGCTGTAAGTTCCCAGAAAGTGGCAATGTTGTCCAATATCGACCGCTCTTTAATGAAGCCCGTTTGCGAGACATGCAGTAGTTGTGGGAGCATGGGTTGTAATCTTAAGCTAATTGTTTTGGCCAGTAGTTTGTAAACTGTATTAAGTATCGTGATTGGTCTCCATTTGTGTATCTCATCTGCCTGCCCCTCTCCCTTAGGGATTAAGAAGATCAAACCTTCCCCAAAGCGTTGAGGGAGGGTTCCATTGGACACAATTTCCTGGAAAGCTTCGCAGAGTTGCTGCTTTATCAGGTCCCAGTATGCTTTGAAGAAGACTGGAGACAGACCGTCTTCCCCTGGGCAGCTATGTTGTGGAAGAGCTTGGAGTGCTGCTTCTATCTCCTCTAGAGAGAATGGCGCTCTGAGGGTGTTCCGCATCTCCTCAGTTACCCTCGGTGTAATACTTGTCCATACCTCTTGCCGTTTTCTTGTTACTTCCATTGTCACTGGTTCCGTTGTTAACAAGTCCTGATAGAATTTTGTAGCAATGGCCAAAACCTCCTCTTGATTCTTAGTAATAGTCCCATCACTTCTTTGTAGCTGCTTTATGCCTACGTTGAATTTTTTTTGCTTAACTGTGTCGAAAAAATCCTTGTTGCACCTGTCCCCAATTTGTGTCCATAAGGCTTTTTTCCTGTGAAACCTCAATTCGTCCTTCCTAATTTCGGCTTCAATTACTTCCGTCCTGGCTTGCTCCATCCTCTCGGTGATCCAACTACAAGACGGGTGGCGTTCCTGTAACCGATGTAGTGAGTGGAGAGCTCTTCTCAAATTTCTTTCCTGTTGTCCTCTAAGTTCTGCTAGTTGTTTTGTTTGTCCTTTGAAAAAATCAGAAGCTGCTACTAGCACGTTATCTAGCTTTTCCAGTGCTCCTCCCAACTCTGTGGCCTTGTGCCAGAGACTTTCCACCTTAGATTTGTATTTATCTTCCTGAAACACCCAATCTGGGATTCTTACCTGCTGTGACCTCCTTCTTTTCATGTACCCTCCATGTTGCAATGTCAACAGCACAGGAGCGTGATCGGAGAGGGTAGTGCCAGGCATAATTGTTATTTCCCCTTCCAAGATAGCGAAGGAGTCACTAAGGTAAATCTTGTCTATTCTGGATCCATTCGGGCATTCGTGGTCTATTTCTTCTCCGGCTGCACTTTCCGCCCATGGTTGGGACTCACTTGTGTTATCCCTCGGTCCCCCACCTTTTCGGTCTGATCTGGAAAATTGGAGTGATCCTGCCCCTCTTTGTATATTGCTTAAGTGCCATGCATCGCTGATTCGGAGTTTAAAGACCAGCCTTTCCCAGTTAGCCAGTTCTTGTCCTTGAATTGTTAGCCTGCTGCCTCCCCTACGATCTTGGGGGTCTTCTAACATGTTGAAATCCCCTCCAACAATCCACTTGATTTCATCTCCTGGGGTTGCTAGGTAAATTTCTTCCCATAGTCTTGCCCGGGCGGAGGCGTGATTGGGTGCATATACGTTCAAGATCCCCCAACGGGTTTCCTCCATCTCCAAGATAAAAAATTGTGCCCTTCCTTGGGTGATTATCTCTGTATGTAGAACATTTGCCCTCCAGTTGCCTTTGCAGGCTATACAAACTCCCCCTGCATTTTCTTCTATACCATATCCTTGCCCCCAAAAATGCTCCCAATCTCCGTACATAGTGGAGCCGTATTTTCCGATCTTCTCTGTATTCAGACGATGCTCCTGTAACAACAAAAAGTCAACTTGTCCCTTTGTAACATACTTATGCATCTCTTGTCGCAGACGGCCTCTCTTCCTTTTCCATTTCCCACCTCCTAAACCTCTCACATTCCATGTTGCAATTCTCATAGATCTAAGTATTTATTGTTTAATCCTCCCACCATCTTCCTCAACTTCATACTTGGACCTGATGTTGTTGGTGAGGTTTCTACGGTTACAGCATCACTCAATTGACTTTGTGTTCCTTAGACTAGAAAATAATTTGGTGCGAACGAACCTCCAATGATAGTGACCTGTAGTTGTTGCTACTTCTTCAGAGAGATGTTCGTTAAAAATGTAAACATATCCACACTCCTTCGGCACTGAACAGGGAGAAATTAACACTACATGCCTTATTCCTGTATTATCCTTATCTTGCAGGTAATGGGAAATGGCTCCCAACCCGTTTCGTTTTATTTCTTCCGTTAATGACACACTTTCCAAATATTTGGAGAAAAAAACTATTTGTTGCTCGATACTTCTGAGTTTGACTTCCTCCATTGCATTTTCGTCAATGCCACACAATGGAAAAGAAAAGCCTGAGGATAGATCAGGTTCTGCACTAATGTTGTGAGAGCACAAAATCACATGAATTCTTAGTTGAGAAGCTTCGTGAAGACATGTGGCTCCAAACAACTTGGTAGTTAAGAAAGAAAACACGGCTGATGATTCCATAAGTTTAAAGTATGCCGGGGCTTCCTCTTGTATATTTAATCTCATTGGTTTTATGTTCACAACACTAATGTTATTCACTACCTCCTTCCCCTTGTGTCTCATGTGAAACGGTCTTTTACCACCCTGTTGATTGCATCTATCATCATAGATTACCAACTCCCCTGATTTGGCCAAAGTGTTATTTTGATCTTCACTTCCAATGCATGGTGGTGTGTCACCATTGCTGTTTAATTTCTCAGTTGTAAATTGAAACTGTCCATGATCGATGACCAATTTTCCTTTGTTATGTAACTACTGCTCCATTTTGTTAACCACACTTTGTTCTGGCAATACCGCTGTCCATTGTTCATCACCTAAAACTTCATGGTTATTTCTGATGGGAATCTGATTGTCACTAGGCCTCACCACATTCTTACTATTCTGCCCATTTCTTAACTTTTCCCTAGTCGCCGGTTGCCATTGTTCATTGGCCTCTGGTAGAGTCGAGGTTGAGGGTAGGTCCCTTACACCTCCTTTTTGGGTTGATAGGCACATTCTAGCAAAATGTCATTTCTGCTT
>CAKZGI010000251.1 GCA_936914905.1 uncultured Trichormus sp.
CATATTTCAGAAAGTTTTCAGTCCAAATTTCAGAGCAAATTTCAGTCCAAATTTGCGGCCAAAGTTACATATTTCAGTCCAAATTTACAGTTTTCTGTCCAAATTTCAGAAAATTTTAAGTCCAATGCAAGGCCAAAGTTACAGTTTTCTGTCCATATTTCAGAAAGTTTTCAGTCCAAATTTCAGAGCAAATTTCAGTCCAAATTTGAGGCCAAAGTTACATATTTCAGTCCAAATTTACAGTTTTCTGTCCAAATTTGAGGTGCCTTAAGGTAAGGATGGCAAACTGCAACCACAATTCTTGCAACAAACATTTGACTCCCTTAAGGTCAACCCATCACAATTTGTACATCGAACTCTCTCATCATCACATATTGGCAACCGCCTCTTAGCACGACGAGCACCTCTTTGTAGTCGTCCGGTGTGTGCATTCGTTTTGTTTGGCGAGCTGCCAATAAGGTCTTGCGAGATATTGAGGCTACCTCCTCTTTTGGTGCCAATTTGCAGACTTGCAGGTGGCATATTGGACTTCGTTTTTGGGTTACATGAGAGTAGATGATTTCGCAAATCTGCCATGAGTTGCCGAGCACGCTCGACTTCAGCCCTATTCATTGTTCCCCGTTGACTCTCGAGCAATTGAAGAGCATCTATGGTTTTATGTGCTTCTAAGTTCATTTGTTCCCTTTCTACCACTTCTTCATCCATCTCCACTTCATTCATCTCAACTTCTATATCAACGTCTGTGGTGGCATCATCCAATCGCATTTGGGCTGCATGATCTATAAATGGTAAGGACCCACATAGAGATGGCATGTGCTTTTCAATAATCATTCGAATTCCGAGTAAATGCTTACATTTACTAGCAAGGTCTTGGCAATCACAATAAGAGCATTGGAGTGAAACGTTGTACCAAAGAGTGGGAGTGGTCATGCTCAATATCCGAAACCAATACCGGGCCTCATCCACAATATGCATTGTGTTGTTATCGGTCACATACCTCTCAAGTATCCGCTCAGCCTCTTTAAGTCTTGACCTTTGATCCCGACAATTTGCACGGGGCTTGAATCTACCCGAGTCGCATATTTCTTGCCTCTGCACGTACCATTCTATGACAGTCCCTCCAATGCAAGAGCCGGTAACACTATCCCCGATTAATACGTGCACAAGTTCAGTAATAGACCGGTTTATTCTACCTCTCAAGGCAGTGTACTTTATAAACTGCCAATGTCTTTCCACAAGATTTGTAGTGTCAACATGTCCGTAGTTGAATAATCTACCAAACTTGGGCCACATATTCCTCCAAACACAAGTTGTGCCACACCATCCTCCTTCTATATATTGCCAAACTCCTGGTTTGTCCACATATTCTACCTTTAGCTCCTCACACAATGCGTTGAAGGCGGATTCCGTAATGCAATGCATGAGTCTACACATCCGTTGATAGAGTGGTTTTCTTTCGGTAACACTTACTTTGGGAAGCAAGTTGTCCACCCATGATTTTTTAGCATGGAACTGACACAATAAAAGACGACAATGTATTTGTGATCTTTGCCCATTTGCAACTGTCCAACATTGTTGATCTTGAGCAACTACATTAGAGATGGCGTTATATGATGTCCATGATTTATCGATGACTATTGCGTTTGGCCTCACTTTGGGCATCCTGGAAAAAATGACTTTCAAGCATGTTTCTAATGCTACTTGTTCATGATTCGAGGCCCGATCTGAACTACAAATCATGTACCAAAGTGGGATCCCAATCCCCATGGCGTTTGGGGCAACGGCAGCATATAGTGGTAACCCGAATTGATTTGTTTTAAACGTGGAGTCGATTGCCCAAGAATTGTTTTCCGACAATCGCTCACACATTTCCAACATCCAATTATCTTGAAGTATCAAGATAAATGGTTGTTTGGCTGGCGATCCCTTATCACCAGGCAGGTATGGCTGGACATGAGCCACTTTTCCTAGATCTCTGAGTGCATAGGCATCTTGCATCATCGATGTCCAATCATTTTGCGACAATGCACTTTCTATTTTCAACTTGTTTGCCATATTGTGCACCTCCTTGGGTATCATAAAGAATCTAAAACAAACTTGTTCTAATGGACTAGCCTTACACTTATGCACTAATTCTTTTCGCCGACTCATTTTCGCAACATACCTTGCACACCCAACATCAAATAAGTCATCCTTGCAACAACTTACTACATTTGGATGGGGTGGCAAATGATACACATCAGGTCTACTTCCAGGTACATGACCACTATGAAATCCATGTATTGAAACACTCACGGTCTCATGCTTAACCCCTTCATTCACTCTAACGTCCACATGAAAATTACATCCACAACGCTTAGAACCCTTACGCCGACGAGTGCAACCTTGCACTCGTCGAGGAACGCCTTGCCTATGACAATCATACCTAGTGACATGCTTGCCTTTCTGGACCCCTTTGCGCAAGCATGTGTGATACTTGATTTGAACCTCCGCGAGAGTATCATCTAACTTACATGCTTCTACCTCAATCACTTCAGTGGGTTTAGTCTTATCATACTTATTGATACTCCTTCTCAACGAGTCATTTGGAGTTGCCTTTTCTATTAACTGGCAACGACATTGGTCAATTATTGCTTTTACGTATGAACTAGCAATTCCATGATCACGAAGATCCGATGCCCAATGTTTCTTTAACTCCCTAAGTGTTTGTGCGAGTGGAAGATGGGATGCCCCCCCATGTGATTCCAATACTATCTCCCTCCATTTCTCTACGTAACTTACTTGAAGTTTAGGCTCTGCCTTAAGGTAAAGTGCACTCTCACTCCCTAGTATGAGTCGACTCTTCATGCGCCTCCATGCATTAAGATTGAGAGGTGCACCTTTTCCTACCTCTTTTAAATTTTCAATCGTGACTTTAACAATTCCTGATAAATCCTTAACCATCAAATCATACGTACCTCGATTGAACGCAAAATACCTTGGGGAACAATACATTAAGGGATCCACATCATCCTCGGTTTCGAATGTCTCTAACTCGTCGTCTTCCTCGGATGTAATTGAATTCGTGGAATCTGATGACACATCCTCTATTTCGTCTTCCGACATGGCAAATATGCAATTCGCATATCCGGACATGATTGAAAATGGGAGCAATATGTTATAAATAATTAAAATGGGATCAATATATAGGTATGATTGAAAATGAGAGAAATATCTTGTATGATTGAAGATAAGAGCAATATCTTGGTATGATTATAAATGTCAAGAGCAATTACGAAGATGGGGTGGAAAGAATGGAAATTTTATCGTTTATGATCGTTGAAAAATTATCATTAGAGGTAACGGTAATTTTGGGTCGGGCTACTTTCCTTTTTATCTCCAAAATTTCAATTAGCCGGGCTACTCCCTTTTTTTTGAGCCGGGTTACTCTTTTAAGCCGGGCTACTACTTTTTTTTAGTTCAAAATTTTTTATAAGCTGGGCTACTTAGTTGAGCCGGGCTACTCATTTGAGCCGGGCTACTCTTTTAAGCCGGGCTACTACTCAGTTGAGCCGGGCTACTAGTTTTTTTTTGAGCTGGGCTACCATTTGAGCCGGGCTACTTTTGTTAGAGCCGGGCTACTATCTGAGAAAAAATTATCAGAGCCGGGCTACCTCTGTCAGAGCCGGGCTACTGCGTGAGAAAAAGCTGTCAGAGCCGGGCTACTGTGTCAGAAAAAGTTATCGCGCGCTTTTTTCTATCTAGATCTGACGGTGCAGATCACACGCGCCATCACAAATCCAACCTGCACCGTCCCTGCCCGCGATTCCCTCACCAGGCCTCTTTATTATTTGATAGCAAATAGTCACGAGCTTCGTGTACGCATAGCATACCATGTACGTCCATGTATATACATCGTTGTATATGCAGCCAAAACCAAATTTTAAAGATGACGTGATCAACGGCACAGAGGGTTACTTTTATTTTTGGGCGATCTGAACCGTTCAAGTTTTATAAACGTAAAACTTTTAACCCGGCTAAAATGTTAATATGCGTAGTCAAAATTTCTAACCCGGCCTCAATTTCTAACCTTGCTAAGAATTGCTAATAATTTCTAACCCGATTGCATATTTCTAACCTGGCTAACCCTGCTAAGGATTTCTAACCCGACTACAAGATTCTAACCGGGTTGTGTATTTATAACTTGGCTATATAATTCTAACCCTGCCATATGTTTCTATCCCAACTAACCTACCTCAATTCCATGTTTCTAACTTGGCCTCAAGTTCCTAACCCAGCTCAAAAATTTTAGCCCGACTCTTTGTTTCTAACCTGGCCTCCCCTGCTAACCCTATTGCTAACTCTGGAATCATTTTACCTGCCATTATTCAAACCCAATCTGATCTGTGACATAACCCAAACCATTAATATCTACATCAGCCCCAAAATCGTGTCTTGATTCGAAGGCGGTGCTCCTGCAGCTGTTAGAAAATAATATTTCTCCATCATCAATCAACCTAGGCATCCTTAGTAAATTCTTTGCAAGAGAGTTACGAGTTGTTTCATGTAAGTATTATTAATCATTACGGTTTTTTATAGAAAAGACTATATGTTTACGTTATTAATCTCTCATACAAAATTTTCTTTATCTAGACAAAAGGTCATGGATATATGTGAATCAACTTACACCGAGAATATGAATATATTTTCTATAGAGGATTATTTTGTATTTCAAGATGACTAGATATCTGATAAAGGGGAGGAAATTTCAATAAATTCAAGATCTACCTCAACAAATGAGGAGGATGAGTGTGAAGGTAATGTTGAATCGTATGTTAGTGCATTAGAACTTGCATCATCTCATAGGTATCCAGACACATTGGAGTTCCTCTCAAAAAGATATTTTTCTTTCAATGAAGGAATGACATAAAAAGGTTTTGTAATATCACAATAGATAAACTAAAAGCTACAAATGGAATTGCTTATGGTTTATTGAAAGAAGACAATGCTTTGTATTTAAAGACAAATCCTCAATTAAGGATACCTTATATTTGAGTAGTGGATGCAAGTAGTTGCTAATGTGCACATTAAACCCACACATCTTGGGCTCAACGATACTTTAAGCGAATTAAGGAGAAATTGGGTCATAGATCTCCGCTTACAAGGGATATCATGTTCATATGTAAAAGCTTGTATTGATGCATGTGGTTGCCAAATTATACAAAGAGCTACACCAATGGATATGGTGGATTTCAAAATCAGGGAATATAATAAACTTACAAAACCTTGTGAAGTTTATGAAGTGGATGAATCAAAGATAAAGGACATGATATCTGAGATACAAATAAAGCATGCAACATTTTTAAGAAAAGGTAAGCGGAAAGGTAAATATGTTATAAGGTATGATTGTATTCATGTTGGTGATCCAAGAAGAAATTCTCAGATTGTGGGCAATTGTAGGGCCAAGGGCTTCAAAGAATTGTGGATGTACATTCCATGTGAATGTCAGACATGTTAAAGGTGTAAAAATGCGACTATTTATGTATATAGTCATCACATCGGACATGACCCAAGGTCCCGTCGTGATCTATATTATTTGCTTATGCACCCAAAAATGTTTGATGTTATATGTGCAAGGCATGTTTCCAAGATGAGCATTAGGAAGGAAATATTTCATAAATCTAAGGCTACTCCTTTAGAACATGTATGTTACAGGTTTTTTATGCTACCAAAAGAGGTACACAATACAGCTAGCAAGTTCAATATACGAAATGCATTGTCGGAAGATGATTGGGGTGCAATGATGCATGATGCATATGCACTAAAATTACAAGGGAAAGTTGTGCATGTTCGGTCATATGTGCAGGAAACTAAAGGATCTCCTGCAAAACAACCATTTGTTATGATAATACAAGATAAATGGATGTTAGAGATGTGCATACAATCATCTTGTAATAATTCTTGGGCTACCGACTCCACATTTAAGACAAAAATCGGTTCGGTTTGCCACTATATGAAGTAGTTGCACCAAATAATATAGGTGTTGGTATCCCACTATGATACATGCTTTGCAGTTCAAATTATAGATCAAAACATGAACAACTAGCATTATAAATGACTTTGAGGATTAAGGGTGGACATAGTGAAACAAATTGTTATTGTAATAGATAAGTCGTGGACTAAATATAATGCAATAATTAGTGTTATTACTGAATACTCATGTTATTGGCAGGTTGTGAATGGTGAAAGGCAACAAAAATCATGTCGAATACTTTTATGTTTGGTTTCATGTCAAGAAA
>CAKZGI010000252.1 GCA_936914905.1 uncultured Trichormus sp.
TTTAAATAAGTGATAAGTACAAGAAACTGCGACTGAAAGAAAGTCGCATGATATCTTTGTAGTGTATGGTAGGGATGGATATCTCTACCAACATGGATGTTTCGACAGAGATGCAAATAGTGATGCCTGAAAATTCATTGGATAAGCATAGTGAGGAGTTGAACAAGGATACGAAATCGGATGGTAAGCGACAAAGATGTGATACATCTGCGAATATATCTTATGTTGATGTAATGACAAATGCACATGTAAGTCATGATGATAACCACTGGGACCTTTTGCGAGGTGTGGCCAATTCACTCATGGAAGAGTGTATGAAAGAAAATGCTAAGATAATTGAGGAATTTGATGTTGATGATGTCATAAAAGTGGAAGTAGATACTAAGGAATATCTTAGGTCTTTCTCTGATTTTTATGATAAAGGTGTGATTATGTTTTTTACTGGTCGAATTCCATACCTTTCATGGATTAAGCAATGGTTGCCGAATGTCATGAATACCGATTGTGTTTTGAGGACGTCTATGCAGGACCGAGAGGTTTTTATGAAGTTGTTCTACGTTCTCAAGAGTATCGTGATCAATTGCTTAATCGATTGCCTATTTTCTATGGGAGAAGTTTGGTCCATGTTGTTCCTTGGAGACCACTTGTTGAATATCAAGATATTTTAAAGCAAGAATGTCCTGTCTGGGTTGAAGTAGAATGTAATCAATCAACAATGTGGCCGTTACTATGTTCTACTATAGCGAAATTGGGCAAGGTAGTGGTTCCTCCTAATGCTAATGCAGTCAATCGGTATCGTATGTGCATTCTTTGGAATACTAAACGTAAAAGGCCGGGTTGTTTGCATATTGAGCGGGCCGGTATGCCACCACTGTATTTTCGCCTTAAGTGGGGTATTTTTGCTGGTCATTGTTTTCATTGTGGGAATTTAGGTCATTTCATGGCAGAGTGTCCTCAAAAGGTTGTAGAAGAGGATACTATTGCTCCTGCCATGGTTCCCGAAGATATTGTCAATGTCCCTAATGGTAAGCAGCCTAGTATGCCTATGACGGAGGTCATAAGGGAGCGCCAAGAAATGCAAAATGCAGAACATACATCAGTTTTTGAGGAGGGAGGTAAATGGGTAGTAGTTTCTAATCGGATGCAAAAAGGAAATAAGAGTGACGTTGATTTGCCTTCATTCCAGCGAGGGAAACAGGTTCAAACAAATCAAGCGCCCTTTACACAAAACAGAAATAAGAATTGGGGTAGACAAGGGGATCGTGTACTTCCAAAGCGATTAACATTTGATAACAAGGGACAAATGCATAATCCATGGAGTAAATGTAACCCGGCAGAGAAACCACAAGGTCTTGGGGAGGCATCGACTTCCTCCAGTATACCTTCTCATCATAATTCATATGCAATATTGGGAGATTTTTTCCAAGATATAGCAGAGAAATTAGCATTGAAGGAAAAAGAATTACCCGGGCTGAAAGGTAAGAGTACAATATGAAGATAGTATCGTGGAATGTGAGAGGAATTTGCTCCCAGTTTAAAATGCATGAGGTATGGCGGATTTTGTTAAATAAGCAGTGGGATGTTTTATGTGCAGTCGAGCATAAAGCCCATGCGAATGCTGGGTTAGTAACGTGTTCTCATGGATATACGTTATGTTATGCAGGCAAGGATCCTGGTAGTTATTCTGGGATTGTAATGTTTATCCGTACTCATTATAATCCGCAAATAATTTTAAATGATGATTTTGGTCGCTACATGGTAGTGCAAATTGCATATGAAGGTCAATTAATTTGGTTAGTAGGGGTATATGCATCAAATGTTTCACGTGAGCGTAAATTGTTATGGCAATCTCTAGCTTCATTGCTTAGAGACGGTAGGCCAGGCTTATTGATGGGAGATTTTAATGCTTGTTGTGAAGTCGCTCAATCAACTTCTAAACATGCTATTATGGATAGACCGGAGGCTGAAGCATGGGAACAATTACAATCTGATGTGTTGCACCAAGATGTATGGACATGGCTTCATGGGGATGCATCAGGATACACTTTTCAATCTCCTCAATATGTCTCTACGTGGAGTAGACTAGATCGGATGTATGTTATGCATAGTATGGGTTTCTTGCCAGAGATTTTGGATATTTCCGTTTCTTATGATTTGGTTCTATCGGATCATTTTCCATTAGTCTTCGAGTTTGTGCATCAGTCAGTGGATAGTTTTCGTCATTTTTTGAGGCAACCTCCCCTCCGATTTAATTCGTCTTTTTTAGATAATGACATTTTTAATGATTATATGCATCAATTGCTCGAGGTACTTGTCACACATATTCATGGGGAAGGATTTGTGGCGTGGGATGTTTTTGTTGCAAATGTCCAAAAATTATCAAAATTCTATGGTATTTATAATGCTTTTCAAAGGAAAAAGAAGTTGCATGCAATGACTACTTTGTTGGGCCGATGTAATGTTTTGTTGACTTATTGGCCAAGGGATGCAGAACTTTTGGAGATGCAACAATTTTTATCCACATATTTGCATGAATTGCAAATTCATAATTATCAGCAAGCTAGATTATTTCAAATGGTTCATGAAAGCGAGGATAATAATTGTCAGTCTCATAAATTTTTCCGTGCACTTCATGAGTCACATGCTAGATATAATGTGGTGAGAATCGAGGAAGATGGACATGTGGTTACAGATCCAAAAGTCATTGTGCAGAATTGTGTGGAGTATTACAAGAAATTATTAGATGTTGACCCTTCTGTGGATGATAATGTTATGTATGCTAGAGATGTTTTCTTTCGGGGAGTGTTGAACCATGTACCACAAGAGGTGGCTGATGCTCTTGATGCTGATTTTTCAGAAGAAGAGGTGGCACATGTTGTTTCTCATCTTGCAAATGATAAAAGCCCTGGTTGGGATGGGTTGACGAATGAATTTTTTAAGAAATATGTTTTGCAGTTGCAGGGTGTTCTTGTGATTTTATTTCAAAAGGTTTGGTTAACAGGACACATGCCAAAATCTTGGAAGGTCGGTTTGATCAAGCTTCTGCCAAAGGTGCCTTCTCCAATGTCTTTTGCTCAATGGAGACCTATTTCATTAATGGGGGGCATATACAAGATCTTTACAAAGGTGTTAGCTAATAGATTGCGCAAGGTTTTACCCATTATCATTCATCATTCTCAATATGGGTTTATTGTTGGGAGAGATATCTTACATAATATCCTGAATGTGCAACTAGCAATTGAGTTTGCTAAGGAGACTAATCAAGAGATGGTAATGTTGCAATTGGATCTTGAAAAGGCATATGATAATGTAGATTGGTCATTTGTCTGCCAGTTAATGCACCAGATGGGGTTTGGAAATCGTATGTCCAGGTTGATTTACACACTAGGAGAGGCATCAGTATCTCATGTAATGCTTAATGGTGGCATCACAGAGCCAATTTCAATTCGGAGATCAGTTCGACAGGGGTGCCCAGTTAGCCCTTTATTGTTTACTATTGTGACTCATGCTATTCTAGTTAAGTTGCATCAGCTGGCAGAGGTTAATGATTTGGTGGGTTTAAGGTTGCCTTCTGGTAAGCCATGTGTTGCTCAAGCTTTAGCCGATGATCATATTATGTTTTTAGGTGCTACTCCTAGTAATATTGCTACAGCTACAAAGATGTGGGAATTATTTGCCCTTGCATCAGGCTTAAAGGTTAATATGCATAAATCTGTCCTAATCTCATGTACTGAGAGGGATATCTTGAACCTTGGGTGGCCAGGGAAGATGGTAACTCGTGGAGAGATATGTCGTCATCTTGGTTATCCTATTGGGGTTGATGTCTCACATGTAAAGTTACTGGAATGGGTATCCAATCGATTACAAAATAAATTTATGTACTGGAAGTCACAGTTTTGGCCATTTCATGTAAGGCTTAAAGTTGTGCAATCTATTATGATTCCTATGGTATCATATTATCTTCCACTATTGCCATGGTCCAAAAAGGTTCTTGCAACTGTCACAAAACCCATGCGTCAATTGCTCTGGAAGAAGAAAGGGTACAACGGTATTTCTTGGATTGCATGGGATCATGTTTGCACCCCAAAACGGTTAGGTGGTGCCGCATTATTAAATGTGTTTGAGCATATGGTGGCTCGAAGGGTTTCAATGCTTAAGTTTATGTTTGAGGGTTCTCAACCTTGGACTGAGATGATGGCTTTCTTCATTCGAAAGCTAGGCATTAAGTTTGGAAACATGCAAGTGGAAATGAATTGGTGGAATGTAGTCAATTCTCAAAGGCAAGTGAGATGTACAAAGTATTGGGTGGTTAACCAGTTTTTATCTTCATGGCAGAGTGTTCTGGATTTTATTTATTGGAACCCACCATCACAGAGATTACATGGTAACTCACTACAGTTGGAGATTTTGGCAACATCACGATTGCTAGATTGGGAGAATAAAGCTACCTTGCAGTTACAATTTAATAGAATGGCTAGATTGGGGTTAATTACAATACAAGATGCCATGTTAGTTGCTCAAAAGAGGTTGATGGCATTTCGGACAGCCAGGTCAATTTTTCGTATTCCCCACAATTACAAGTCTATTTGGGAGAAGTTTCAAGAATTACCAATCTTGAATGGGTTGCTTCCTAATTTGGTAGAAGAGCATCGTGCACTTGATTGGACATTTGTGGGTGATAGAGGTCTTACATTGATTTCCACAAATGTGGCTTATCATGCTATTATTGAAAGGTATACCTGGTTATCACCATGTTTGCGCAAGGTGTGGTCGATTGATAAGCCAAATGCATGGTGGATGAAAGTGATTCGACTAGGTTGGCATTCTCCCTTACCGTTTAAATATAAGGTGTTTTTATGGAGGGTTTTAATTGGTGGATTGCCATTGGGTCATGCCTTGATCACTAGGAGAATTGCTAGTGGTATATGTTTTCTTTGTCCAATGGAAGTGGAGCATAGTTGCCATCGTTTCATCTCATGCCCAATGGCTAAAGATATATGGCAGTTTATTAATGCAATATGGATGTCAATTTCAGGGGTTGCAAGGTCACCTTTCAAATGGGTATTTGCACTTCTGGGTTGGGAAGAAGTAGCACCACACTATCATTTTATTCTGAGTTATTTACGATATTGGGGTTTATGCTTTATATGGCAAATGCGTAATGCATTTGTATTTGATGCTCAACAAGGGGTGCGGAAGTATATGGTGAAGCTGAAAGGAGTTCTTTTATGGCAGTTTACATTGTTGGCGAGATCGCGACATTTGACAGATGAGGAGCGCCCATTGTGTCGCTTGGTTTGTTAGCATATTAGGCACGTCCGATGGTCTTTAAGTTCGTAAGGATATAGAGGGATCTCTATGTAGATCCTCTATTTCCTTCAATTCACGTTATTCTCTTTTGTAATATATAATTATATTTACGAAAAAAAAAAGATTCATATATTGTTGTATTTAGAAAATACCCCTCTTTGCATTGTGGTGTTTTCTAAATTTGTACCATACCCTTCTGTTACATTGTCTTGCTCAAATCCTGGTCTATGCATTCGCTCATATATTCGTCGTGCTTTTCTTCTTGTTGAAGAACATGTCATTTGTAATCGATCTATGCAACAAAATAGTAGAACCGCAAAGAAACACACAGATATATATAGATAGACACATAACCATCTTGTTATGTTAGATATCATAAAAAATATCATATGTATTTCATGTAAGCTTAGATAGATATTGCACACTCCAAAAGGAGAAGCTCCTATGACGTCGTTTTATATATCTAATGGCCATTTGCAAGTCTCAAGGGGTTTCCTTCCTCATGTGGGCAAGCTACAATATTTGGGATCCTACTTCCCGATAACAGTCTACAGACACTCCATATGTTAACACGTAAATCACTTACCTTTCCATGCCATCTAAATGTGTGGATAAATCAAATGCAGAACTAAACAAGAGACTTATATATCTCAATCAATTGGAGTGGAAAATCGATAAGGAGAAACTGACTAGAGAAATCGAATGAGGGCCAGAAGTGCCGAAGATGTCACATCAAAGGGCTCCAATATATACGAGTTGCATGACTTAATGTGCCTCCAAATTATCTTATTTGCTTATCATTATAATACATACCCATTGGGAAGTCCTCGTTCTCGTTTGAATGAGTCAACCTCCCCCATTTTATGATGAGGTGGTGGCCAACCATTGGTCGTGGCTGAAAGTTGTCCAAGGGGGAGGGGTAGTCATCTTACAGTAGTGGTAGAAG